>NZ_JAJSOS010000029.1:0-2975 GCF_021283185.1 Buttiauxella cochleicola | reverse complement strand
TAGTCTCTCAACCAAAACACCTTCGGTGTTGTAAGGTTAAGCCTCACGGATCATTAGTACTGGTTAGCTCAACGTATCGCTACGCTTACACACCCAGCCTATCAACGTCGTAGTCTTCAACGTTCCTTCAGGGGAATCAAGTTCCCAGGGAGAATTCATCTCGGGGCAAGTTTCGCGCTTAGATGCTTTCAGCGCTTATCTTTTCCGCATTTAGCTACCGGGCAATGCCATTGGCATGACAACCCGAACACCAGTGATGCGTCCACTCCGGTCCTCTCGTACTAGGAGCAGCCCCCCTCAATTCTCCAGCGCCCACGGCAGATAGGGACCGAACTGTCTCACGACGTTCTAAACCCAGCTCGCGTACCACTTTAAATGGCGAACAGCCATACCCTTGGGACCTACTTCAGCCCCAGGATGTGATGAGCCGACATCGAGGTGCCAAACACCGCCGTCGATATGAACTCTTGGGCGGTATCAGCCTGTTATCCCCGGAGTACCTTTTATCCGTTGAGCGATGGCCCTTCCATTCAGAACCACCGGATCACTATGACCTGCTTTCGCACCTGCTCGAGCCGTCACTCTCGCAGTCAAGCTAGCTTATGCCATTGCACTAACCTCACGATGTCCGACCGTGATTAGCTAACCTTCGTGCTCCTCCGTTACGCTTTAGGAGGAGACCGCCCCAGTCAAACTACCCACCAGACACTGTCCGCAACCCGGATTACGGGTCTACGTTAGAACACCAGCCATTAAAGGGTGGTATTTCAAGGTTGGCTCCATGCAGACTGGCGTCCACACTTCAAAGCCTCCCACCTATCCTACACATCAAGGACCAGTGTTCAGTGTCAAGCTATAGTAAAGGTTCACGGGGTCTTTCCGTCTTGCCGCGGGTACACTGCATCTTCACAGCGATTTCAATTTCACTGAGTCTCGGGTGGAGACAGCCTGGCCATCATTACGCCATTCGTGCAGGTCGGAACTTACCCGACAAGGAATTTCGCTACCTTAGGACCGTTATAGTTACGGCCGCCGTTTACCGGGGCTTCGATCAAGAGCTTCAGCTTGCGCTTAACCCCATCAATTAACCTTCCGGCACCGGGCAGGCGTCACACCGTATACGTCCACTTTCGTGTTTGCACAGTGCTGTGTTTTTAATAAACAGTTGCAGCCAGCTGGTATCTTCGACTGCCTTCAGCTCCACCCGCGAGGGGTTTCACCTACCGACAGCGTGCCTTCTCCCGAAGTTACGGCACCATTTTGCCTAGTTCCTTCACCCGAGTTCTCTCAAGCGCCTTGGTATTCTCTACCTGACCACCTGTGTCGGTTTGGGGTACGATTTGATGTGACCTGATGCTTAGAGGCTTTTCCTGGAAGTGCGGCATTTGTTACTTCAGCACCGTAGTGCCTCGTCATCACACCTCAGCGTTAGATAGAAGTCCGGATTTACCTAAACTTCCCGCCTACATGCTTAAACCGGGACAACCGTCGCCCGGCTAACATAGCCCTCTCCGTCCCCCCTTCGCAGTCACACCGAGTACAGGAATATTAACCTGTTTCCCATCGACTACGCCTTTCGGCCTCGCCTTAGGGGTCGACTCACCCTGCCCCGATTAACGTTGGACAGGAACCCTTGGTCTTCCGGCGAGCGGGTTTTTCACCCGCTTTATCGTTACTTATGTCAGCATTCGCACTTCTGATACCTCCACCTACCCTCACAGGTAAGCTTCGACGGCTTACAGAACGCTCCCCTACCCAACAACGCATAAGCGTCGCTGCCGCAGCTTCGGTGCATGGTTTAGCCCCGTTACATCTTCCGCGCAGGCCGACTCGACCAGTGAGCTATTACGCTTTCTTTAAATGATGGCTGCTTCTAAGCCAACATCCTGGCTGTCTGTGCCTTCCCACATCGTTTCCCACTTAACCATGACTTTGGGACCTTAGCTGGCGGTCTGGGTTGTTTCCCTCTTCACGACGGACGTTAGCACCCGCCGTGTGTCTCCCGTGATAACATTCTTCGGTATTCGTAGTTTGCATCGGGTTGGTAAGCCGGGATGGCCCCCTAGCCGAAACAGTGCTCTACCCCCGAAGATGAGTTCACGAGGCGCTACCTAAATAGCTTTCGGGGAGAACCAGCTATCTCCCGGTTTGATTGGCCTTTCACCCCCAGCCACAAGTCATCCGCTAATTTTTCAACATTAGTCGGTTCGGTCCTCCAGTTAGTGTTACCCAACCTTCAACCTGCCCATGGCTAGATCACCGGGTTTCGGGTCTATACCCTGCAACTTAACGCCCAGTTAAGACTCGGTTTCCCTGCGGCTCCCCTATACGGTTAACCTTGCTACAGAATATAAGTCGCTGACCCATTATACAAAAGGTACGCAGTCACCCCATAAAAGAGGCTCCCACTGCTTGTACGTACACGGTTTCAGGTTCTGTTTCACTCCCCTCGCCGGGGTTCTTTTCGCCTTTCCCTCACGGTACTTGTTCGCTATCGGTCAGTCAGGAGTATTTAGCCTTGGAGGATGGTCCCCCCATATTCAGACAGGATACCACGTGTCCCGCCCTACTCTTCGAGTTCACAGCAAGTGCATTTTTGTGTACGGGAGTATCACCCTGTACCCTGCGACTTTCCAGACGCTTCCACTAATGCACAAACTGATTCAGACTCTGGGCTGTTCCCCGTTCGCTCGCCGCTACTGGGGGAATCTCGGTTGATTTCTTTTCCTCGAGGTACTTAGATGTTTCAGTTCCCTCGGTTCGCTTCGTTAAGCTATGTATTCACTTAACGATAGTGCAACGAATTGCACTGGGTTTCCCCATTCGGAAATCGTCGGTTATAACGGTTCATATCACCTTACCGACGCTTATCGCAGATTAGCACGTCCTTCATCGCCTCTGACTGCCAGGGCATCCACCGTGTACGCTTAGTCGCTTAACCTCACAACCCGAAGATGTCTCGTGAGACACAATCG
>NZ_JAJSOS010000028.1:0-4216 GCF_021283185.1 Buttiauxella cochleicola | reverse complement strand
CAGCAACGCAGCGATGCTAAAACTCCCCTCGAGGCGTGAGCGTGAATATGCAAGGGAAGTGAGAGAAAAAAGGTCGAAATATCCCTTAAAAAACAATGCCGGTCACCTTAAGTGACCGGCATTAGCCCTGAAGGCTGGCTTTTTATTTAATGCAATTTGACGAATTACGCTTTGGCTTTAGCCACAGAAACCATTGCTGCACGCAGTGTGCGACCATTCAGGGTGTAACCCTTCTGCATCACCATCAGCACATGGTTTGGTGCCACATCTTCGGATTCAACCATCGCAATTGCCTGATGCACATCCGGGTTGAACGGCACGTTGGTTTCGCCAACCACATCCACACCAAATTTACGCACCACATCCAGCATCGATTTCTGAGTTAATTCGATGCCTTCAATCATGGCGGCCAAATCAGTGTTGGACTTGTCAGCCACTTCCAGAGCACGGTCAAGGCTGTCGATAACAGGCAGCAGTTCGTTGACGAATTTGTCTAAAGCGAACTTGTGCGCCTTTTCAATATCGAGTTCGGTGCGGCGACGGAGGTTTTCCATTTCCGCTTTGTTGCGTAACGCCAGGTCACGCTCGCGCTGCTGAACTTCTTCCAGTTGCGCTTTTAAATCGGCAATTTGTTCATCGCGCGGATCAACCACTTCGGCACCCTCTACGGCCTCGACTTCTTCGTGGCTTTCCATTGCAATTTCGTCCGAGACTTGCTCGTCTGGTGTTTTCTGATCTTTACTACTCATGAATTTCTCCGCGTTTTTAGCATTCATCTCGCTGGTTCGCTTATTATGGGGATCAGTTTCCTGGATTCAAGGGAACGTGACATATTGTCATAAATGACTGCATCTCTGCGTATAAGGACCATCGGCATAATGAACAAACATTTCAACTGCATTGGTATTGTCGGGCACCCTCGTCACCCCACAGCCCTCACCACGCATGAAATGCTGTATCGCTGGCTATGCACCAAGGGCTACGATGTCATTGTTGAGTCGCAAATTGCCCAGGAACTTAACCTCAAAAACGTGAAAACCGGCACATTGGCAGAAATTGGTCAGCAGGCCGATCTCGCCGTTGTGGTTGGTGGTGATGGCAATATGCTTGGCGCAGCCCGCGTTCTCGCTCGCTATGACATTAAAGTTATTGGCATCAACCGTGGCAACCTGGGTTTTCTAACCGACCTTGACCCGGATAATGCCCAGCAACAGCTGGCGGATGTCCTTGAGGGGCATTACATCGCAGAACGCCGCTTCTTACTTGAAGCCCAAGTTTGCCAACAAGATACCCCAACGCGCCTGAGCACAGCCATCAACGAAGTCGTTCTGCACCCTGGCAAAGTGGCGCACATGATTGAATTCGAAGTCTATATCGATGAGATCTTTGCCTTCTCGCAACGCTCTGACGGGTTAATCATCTCTACGCCAACCGGCTCAACAGCCTATTCGCTCTCTGCTGGCGGGCCAATTCTGACCCCATCACTTGATGCCATTACACTTGTGCCAATGTTCCCACACACGCTTTCTGCCCGCCCGCTGGTTATCAACAGCAGCAGCACTATCCGGCTGCGGTTCTCGCACATGCGTAGCGACCTGGAAATCAGCTGTGACAGCCAGATTGCCCTGCCGATTCAGGAAGGGGAAGATGTACTGATTCGCCGTTGCGATTACCATCTCAATCTTATCCACCCAAAAGATTACAGTTATTTCAATACATTGAGCTCAAAACTCGGCTGGTCAAAAAAATTGTTCTAAAAAGCGCCCCAGGCTCTTTACTGTATATAAAACCAGTTTATACTGTATGAAAACACAGTCATGTCTTTTCATACAGGAAAGCTATTATGCTGGCACAACTCACCATCAGTAACTTCGCAATCGTTCGTGAACTGGAAATTGATTTTCACCACGGCATGACAGCCATTACCGGTGAGACAGGTGCCGGTAAATCTATTGCGATTGATGCCCTGGGGTTGTGTCTCGGCGGCCGCGCTGAAGCAGACATGGTGCGCCGTGGTGCCAGCCGTGCCGACCTCTGTGCCCGTTTCTCCCTGAAAGATACCCCCGCAGCCCTGCGCTGGCTGGAAGAAAACCAGCTTGATGATGGCCGCGAGTGCTTATTGCGTCGTGTTATCAGCAGTGATGGTCGTTCACGCGGCTTTATTAACGGCACTGCTGTTCCCCTTTCGCAACTGCGTGACCTCGGCCAAATGCTGATTCAAATTCACGGACAGCATGCGCACCAACTTTTGTTGAAACCTGAGCATCAAAAAAACCTGCTTGATGGTTATGCTGGGGAAGCTGCCCTCTTGCAGCAAATGGCAGAACGCTACCGCGAATGGCATCAAAGCTGCCGAACTCTTGCACAGTATCAGCAACTTGCTCAGGAACGTGCATCACGTACTGAACTGCTTAATTACCAGCTAAAAGAACTCAATGAATTCTCACCTGTCGCAGGTGAATTCGAACAAATCGACGAAGAGTACAAACGGCTGGCAAACAGCGGGCAACTGATTTCTACCAGTCAACAAGCGCTGGCGATCCTTGCCGATGGCGAAGACAACAATCTGCAAAGCCAACTGTATACCGTGCGCCATCTGATGGAAGAATTAGCCGGAATGGACGCAAAACTATCTGGTGTATTGAATATGCTGGAAGAGGCCAACATTCAGATTTCTGAAGCCAGTGATGAGTTACGCCACTACTGTGACCGACTGGATCTGGACCCAAACCGTTTGTATGAGCTGGAGCAGCGGATCTCCAGGCAAATCTCGCTGGCACGCAAACACCACATTGCACCGGAAGAATTGCCGGTTTTCCACCAGCAACTGCTGGAAGAGTTGCAACAGCTCGACGAGCAGGCCAGCTCTCAGGGCGAATTGATGCAAGCAGTGACTCTCCATCATCAGCAGGCACTGAGTATCGCGCATGAATTGCATCAGCGCCGTGCACATTACGCTGCCGAGCTTTGCGAATTGATTACCGAAAGCATGCATTCGCTATCAATGCCACATGGCAAACTGGCTATCGATGTAGAGTTTAACGAGAATCACCTAACCGCCGACGGTGCAGACCGCATTGATTTCCGCGTAACGACTAACCCTGGGCAGCCATTACAACCACTGGCAAAAGTGGCGTCAGGTGGTGAGCTTTCACGTATTGCTCTGGCCATTCAGGTGATCACGGCGCGTAAAATGGAAACCCCAGCCTTAATCTTCGATGAAGTGGACGTTGGGATCAGCGGCCCAACCGCCGCAGTGGTAGGCAAATTACTCCGCCAGTTGGGCGAATCAACACAGGTCATGTGCGTAACCCACCTGCCACAGGTTGCCGGTTGTGGGCATCATCACTTCTTTGTCAGCAAAGAAACAGATGGTGAAATGACGGAAACCCATATGCAGCCGTTGGATAAACGCTCACGCCTGCAAGAGCTAGCTCGTTTGCTCGGTGGCAGCGAAGTCACACGCAATACACTTGCCAACGCAAAAGAGTTACTGGCAGCTTAACGGCTATTGTCGATACACATTATGCAGTGCATGATATGCATCGTTCAAAAAACAAGCATTCCGCTAGCATATTGTTAATTGAGCAGGTTTTAAGCCAACTTTTTTGCCGAACCAGGGTCAGAGTTAAGCGCCTTAATGTTTTAAACTGCGTAAAGGTTTATTATCATCGGCATATTATGAATGAGCCATGTGCTGCTCGGGCCCGAAAAGGAATCAAATCACTATGCGCTGTAAAACGCTGACTGCTGCCGCAGCGGTTCTTCTTATGCTGACCGCAGGCTGTTCCACTCTGGAGCGAGTGGTTTACCGCCCCGACATTAACCAGGGGAACTACCTGACACAGAACGATGTGTCAAAGATTCGTACTGGCATGACTCAACAACAAGTTGCGTATGCTCTGGGTACACCAATGATGACCGATCCATTCGGTACAAGTACCTGGTTCTATGTTTTCCGCCAGCAACCAGGGCATGAAAATGTCACTCAGCAAACGCTGACGCTGACCTTCAACAGCAGCGGCGTGTTGACCAACATCGACAACAAGCCAAAGCTGGAAAAAGAATAACCAATAAAAAAGGTGCCAATCGGCTAATGCCGGTCACTTAAGGTGACCGGCATTGTTTTTTAAGGGATATTTCGACCTTTTTTCTCTCACTTCCCTTGCATATTCACGCTCACGCCTCGAGGGGAGTTTTAGCATCGCTGCGTTGC
>NZ_JAJSOS010000027.1:0-4491 GCF_021283185.1 Buttiauxella cochleicola | reverse complement strand
TGCGAAAGCATGGGGCTTTTTTGTGCTTGCTAAGTGGACAACATTGTCGGGAGCAATGTTGCACGTCGCTTGCGACGGCCCCGCAGGGGTGAGTATCAGGATGATACGAATACAAGCCCTGTACTGATGTTCAGGGCTTTTTGCTGTCTGCGATTTATGCAATTATCTTTCATATTCCCCTCTCAGCAAGCCAACCCCCACCATATAAGGTAAACTAACCGGGTTTAAACTCAGGAAAGATACCCAACATGAGCACTTCTCTTAAACCTTTCAATACATTCGGTATTCAGGCTAATGCTTCACGCATTGTCATTGCTGAAACCGTGCAACAATTAAAGGATGCCTGGAGTGAAGCAATGGCAGCAAATATGCCAGTGTTGATTCTGGGCGAGGGGAGTAACGTTCTCTTTCTTGAGGATTATTCCGGCACGGTAATTATCAACCGTATTTCAGGTATAGAAGTGACGGAAGAAAATGATGCGTGGTATCTGCATGTGGGTGCAGGTGAAAACTGGCATCATCTGGTTGAAAATACCTTACAGCAAGGAATGCCCGGGCTTGAAAACCTGGCTTTAATTCCGGGATGTGCTGGATCTTCACCAATTCAAAATATTGGCGCGTATGGTGTTGAGCTTAAAAACGTCTGCCATTACGTTGATTGCGTTGATTTAATCACCGGTGAGATGCATCGCCTGGATAATTCACAGTGCCAGTTTGGCTATCGTGACAGTATTTTTAAGCATGAATATCAGAACCACTATGCAATCATTGCCGTGGGATTACGTTTGCCAAAACAATGGCAGCCAGTATTAAGTTATGGTGACTTAGCCCGTCTCGATGCTGAAAATGTCACCCCTCAGGAAGTATTTGATACAGTTTGCCATATGCGCATGACAAAACTTCCTGATCCACGTGTTAATGGCAATGCGGGGAGCTTTTTCAAGAATCCAGTCGTTGATGCCGAACAGGCTGCTGTACTACTTGCGGCCTTCACTAACATTCCACACTATCCTCAGGCCGATGGGTCAATAAAACTGGCGGCAGGTTGGTTGATCGATCAATGCCAGCTGAAAGGCTACAAGGTAGGTGGTGCGACAGTGCATCAACAACAAGCTTTGGTACTGATAAATGAGAGTGGTGCTTCAAGTCTGGATGTTGTCGATCTTGCACATCATATTCGTCAGTGTGTCGGGGAGAAATTTAATGTGTGGCTGGAACCAGAAGTCCGTTTCATCGGCACATGTGGTGAAGTTAGTGCAGTGGAGACAATTGCATGAAAGATAATACAGTCCCACTCACGCTGATTAGTATCCTGGCCGATGGTGAATTTCACTCTGGTGAGCAACTCGGTGAGCAGCTCGGTATGAGTCGTGCGGCCATAAATAAGCACATTCAAACTCTAAGAGACTGGGGAGTGGATGTTTTTACCGTCCCAGGGAAAGGCTATAGCCTCCCGGACCCTATCCAGTTACTGAATGAAGAGCTGATAAAATCGCAAATTGAAACAGGCTCAGTTGCGGTATTACCTGTCATTGATTCGACTAACCAATATTTACTCGATCGTATTGAATCACTTCAGTCTGGTGATGCATGCATTGCTGAATATCAGCAAGCCGGTCGAGGGCGTCGTGGTCGGCAGTGGTTTTCTCCATTTGGTGCAAATCTTTATCTTTCAATGTTCTGGCGACTCGAACAAGGTCCAGCAGCTGCGGTGGGTCTAAGTCTTGTCATCGGGATTGTGATGGCTGAAGTGTTGCGTGAATTAGGTGCTGAAAATGTCAGAGTTAAGTGGCCAAATGATCTCTATCTCAATGATCGCAAGCTTGCCGGCATTCTTGTTGAGTTAACTGGGAAAACAGGTGATGCGGCACAAATTGTTATCGGCGCAGGTATCAATCTTGCGATGCGCAATGTGGCAACTGACGTGATTAATCAAAGCTGGATTAATCTCCAGGAAGCTGGGATTAATATAGATCGAAATGCATTAGCCATCAGAATAATAAAAGAACTACGTAAGGCATTATATTTATTCGAAGACGAAGGTTTAATACCATTCCTTCCACGTTGGGAATTGCTCGATAATTTTATTAATCGCCAGGTGAGGTTAATTATTGGTGACAAAGAAATTCATGGCATCTCACGAGGAATTAATGAACAAGGCGGCTTGCTGTTAGAACAAGATGGCGTTATTAAACCTTGGGTTGGTGGAGAGATATCACTGCGCGGGATAACTTAATGATAATGGGGGATTAAATCCCCCGTTATCTATTTTCGGAGTCTTACACAGTCCACTTCATGATTTGCACTTTTCGTCATGATTAAGCTGGCACGCTCGCGGGTGGGTAGAATATTTTCTTTTAAATTCAGCCAGTTGATCTCTTTCCAAAGTTGCAGTGCAACATTCACAGCTTCATCTTCTGGAAGTTTCGCGTAACTATGAAAATAAGAGTCCGGATCGGTAAATGCACCCTCACGGAATTTCAGGAACCGAGTGATATACCAATCTTGCAGTAGATCTTCGGGGGCATCGACATATATAGAGAAATCAACAAAATCTGATACAAATACATGATGCGGATCGTGGGGATAATCCATACCACTCTGCAAAACATTTAATCCTTCAAGAATTAAAATATCAGGCTGAGCAACCGTTTTATCACCATCAGGTATGACATCATAAATAAGGTGAGAGTAAACCGGAGCCGTCACATTCGGCACCCCTGATTTAATATCAGAAACAAATTTCACCAAACGATGCATATCATAGGATTGCGGGAATCCTTTTTTCTTCATCAGATTGCGTTCTTTCAACACATTATTCGGATGTAGAAACCCATCAGTAGTAATCAACTCTACGCTGCGATGTTCAGGCCAGCGGCTAAGTAAGGCTTGTAACACGCGAGCAGTTGTACTTTTACCTACAGCGACACTGCCGGCAATACTAATGACGTAGGGAATACGCTGTCCATTAGTGCCCAAAAATTGCTCTAATACAGCCTGCCGGCGCAGGTTTGAACTGATATAAAAATTCAATAGGCGTGAGAGTGGCAGATAAATTTCAGCCACTTCTTCTAACGAGAGATCCTCATTGATACCTTTCAACCGGGCGATTTCACCTTCGGTCAGTGTCATCGGTACTGAGTCGCGCAAGGCTGCCCACTGGTTGCGGTTGAACTGCATATAAGGAGTCGTCAACATTTGCTCTTTATTACTCATAAGCATGCTTCTGCCTGTAATTCAGGACAAAAATGAACGTAGTACGCAGACTGAGAAAAGGGGACTCATCTCAGGTAATCAAAGGCGTGCAACGTATATTACTTTTCACAATGGGCAGGAGGGTAACACCAGATGAGGGATAATAATAAGAAAAAAAGAAAGTGGTGATGCATTGAGAGGACAGCATCACGTTGCAGCTCGGTGTTGATTCGTAATGCACCGTATAAATGCTTAATGAAGAATAAGAGTTTGCGGCTGATAATGCGGGGCTGACATTGCAATCAAGTAATGAAGGTGTCTAAAAGCAGTAGTTAGGGAGTGAAGTCATCCTTCCAAAGTAAATGAAGAGAGATTAGTGCAGTGGCAGAGTATTAAAAGAAGGTGCTTTGTAAGCAAAGCATGTAGTAGAAGAGCACAATAACTCTATTTTGTATAAATCATTACGGTCCTTGATGTACAAAATCAGCCCGAAATGCCGTTTAATTCATCATTTTTACGAGCTATCGCGCAAAATATAAGCGGTAGTGCATTTTCTTTAATTTTTTTGTTGCATCAAGGCGCCGGTCTTCCTAGAATGCGCGCTACTTGATGCCGACTTAGCTCAGTAGGTAGAGCAACTGACTTGTAATCAGTAGGTCACCAGTTCGATTCCGGTAGTCGGCACCATCAAGTGCTTGGTGGGGTTCCCGAGCGGCCAAAGGGAGCAGACTGTAAATCTGCCGTCATCGACTTCGAAGGTTCGAATCCTTCCCCCACCACCATTTTCAGGCCGCGCTATGCGTAGCCCGAGGCGACGAGATCCAACTAGTCGACTCGAATACTGAGGAGCCTCTCCTCAGGTTCTATACAGAATTCAAGCAGGTAGCCGAGTTCCAGAGATGCGGGCATCGTATAATGGCTATTACCTCAGCCTTCCAAGCTGATGATGTGGGTTCGATTCCCACTGCCCGCTCCAGATGTGCTGATATAGCTCAGTTGGTAGAGCGCACCCTTGGTAAGGGTGAGGTCGGCAGTTCGAATCTGCCTATCAGCACCACCTCCTTTATCCTCCCTGTTTCTCTTCTGTTAATGAATTCAACAAATTCAGGCTTTCGCCTGGTTGATGTGGTGATATCACCGATTTATCCGTGTCTTAGAGGGACAATCGATGTCTAAAGAAAAATTTGAACGTACAAAACCGCACGTCAACGTCGGTACTATCGGCCACGTTGACCATGGTAAAACCACTCTGACTGCAGCAATCACTACCGTTCTGGCTAAAACCTACGGTGGTTC
>NZ_JAJSOS010000026.1:0-5251 GCF_021283185.1 Buttiauxella cochleicola | reverse complement strand
AAAAGCCAGAATGTGACATCTGGTGGTAATAAGAAAGAAATTCGGTGGAGCGGTAGTTCAGTCGGTTAGAATACCTGCCTGTCACGCAGGGGGTCGCGGGTTCGAGTCCCGTCCGTTCCGCCACTTAATTAAGCCCTGAGTCTTTTAGACTCAGGGCTTTTTTTATACATAAAATTCATGAATTTTTTCCTATTGTTGCTTTTTACGCAATTATCTTCTGCATTTATCCATCTTTTTCACCAAAGTTAAACCCTTCATAATCCTCGAAAGACAAAGATACGTCCCCCAACGAGGTTAATAATGACAATTCCTGCATTTGGTTTAGGTACTTTCCGTTTAAAAGACGACGTAGTTATCGCATCAGTAAAAACCGCGCTTGAATTAGGTTACCGCGCGGTCGATACCGCACAGATTTATGACAATGAAGCTGCTGTAGGGCAGGCGATTGAAGAAAGTGGTGTTGCACGCAGTGAGCTTTTTATCACCACCAAAATCTGGATCGAGAATCTTAACAAAGAAAAATTAATCCCAAGCTTGAAAGAAAGTCTGCGCAAATTGCGTACAGATTATGTCGATTTGACTCTAATTCACTGGCCATCACCAAACGATTCAGTGCCGGTTGCAGAGTTTATGCAGGCGTTACTTGAAGCGAAAAAAGAAGGACTGACGCGCAAAATTGGTGTTTCTAACTTCACTATCGACCTGATGCAGCAGGCTATTGATGCGGTGGGGGCAGAAAATATAGCGACCAACCAAATTGAGCTTTCACCGTATTTGCACAACCGTAAAGTCGTTGATTGGGCACATGAACATAACATCCATATCACTTCTTATATGACGTTGGCTTATGGTAAAGCGCTGGAAGATGAAGTGATTGGCCGCATTGCGCAGAAGCACAATGCAACGCCTGCACAGGTCATCCTGGCATGGGCAATGAAGTTGGGTTATGCGGTGATTCCTTCATCTACAAAACGTGAGAATCTGCAAAGTAATCTACAAGCGCAGACTCTCATGCTCGATGAGGAAGATATGATGGATATAAGTAAACTGGACTGTAACGATCGACTGGTTAGCCCAGAAGGTCTGGCTCCACACTGGGATTAATTTTTCATTACAGCCCCTGCGGGGGCTGTTGTACATGCTCACTTAGAAAATCAATAAATGCTCTAATCCGGCTACTGACAGCGCGATCGCTGTAATACACCGCACTGAATGGCATTTCTACGGGCAGCAGTCTGTCTGTCAGCAATTCCACAAACTTCCCTTCAGCTATTTCTTTATTAATCATATAGTCAGATAGACACGCAATCCCATTTCCCGTCAGGCATAGTTGCTTAAGTGTTTCACCACTATTCGATGTTATTCCCGGCGTGATGTCATAACGCAGCCCATCAGCCTGAGCGACTGGCCATTTGTTCAAGCTCTCTGTTTCAGAAAATCCCAGACAGATATGATCCTGAAGATCCTCAGCACATTGTGGCATACCGAACTGCGCTAAATATTCCGGCGAGGCAATAATTTTACGGCGGCTGGAAAAAAGAGGCCGTGCCCGCAACGTTGAGTCTGTCAATGTGCCCACTCGTATCGCTACATCGACTTTTCGCTCAATCAAATTAATAAATGTCTCAGATGAGATGAGGGAAAGCGTCACCTCTGGATAGCGTTCACGAAAGGGCTTAATCAGCGGCATTAAAAGATGCAGCATGACAGGCGTTGCAGCATCGATGCGTAGTAAACCACGAGGGCTTTGTCGGGTCTCCATCAGCTCATTTTCTGCAGCAGCCATTTCCTGCAAAATCTGTTGAACACGACGGAAGTAGCGCTCGCCTTCCTCTGTGAGACTCAGTTGGCGCGTTGTACGATTTAGCAGAGTCACACCTAGCTTCATTTCTAATTTCTTTACCGAGCGACTGACTGCCGAATTTGCCATCTCGAGCAGAGTCGCTGCGCGACTAAAACTCCCGCTTTCTACGACAGCGACAAAAATCGCCAGTTCTTCTGAGGTGGCCTTCATTATTGCTCCTGAGACAATATTCTATTGAGATTTTGCATATTTTTGTTATTTAACCATCTTGCCATAATGCGTGTCATCAAAAGACACCCGTTATGGAGTAAATTATGCCTCTGGCGCTTTGGGCACTGACTATCAGTGCATTTGCAATCGGTACTACCGAATTTGTGATTGTTGGGCTGGTACCAACTATTGCTGACCAACTTTCAATTTCGCTCCCTTCTGCGGGATTGCTGGTTTCAATTTATGCATTAGGGGTTGCGGTTGGCGCTCCTGTGCTAACCGCTCTGACAGGAAAGTTGCCTCGTAAACAGCTACTGATTGGCTTGATGGCGCTATTCACGGCAGGTAATTTACTTGCCTGGCTTGCACCAAATTATGAAACGCTGGTCGTTGCTCGTCTACTTACAGGCCTCGCACACGGTGTTTTCTTCTCAATTGGTTCAACTATTGCAACCAGTCTGGTACCTAAAGAAAAGGCTGCTACCGCAATCGCCATTATGTTTGGTGGTTTAACCGTTGCATTGGTTACAGGTGTGCCCCTCGGAACATTTATCGGCCAGCATTTCGGATGGCGCGAAACATTCCTCGCCGTTTCAGCTATTGGTGTTATTGCCTTGATCAGTAGCACTATTCTGATCCCAAAAAATATTCCAACACGTGCGGTTGCTAGCTTAAAAGATCAACTGAAAGTGATGACTCATCCCCGCCTATTGATTATTTATGCGATAACGGCTCTGGGATATGGTGGCGTGTTTACTGCATTTACCTTCCTGGCTCCGATGATGCAAAACCTTGCAGGTTATTCACCAGCGGCAGTGAGCTGGATTTTGCTGGGCTACGGTGTCTCTGTTGCTATCGGTAATATCTGGGGCGGGAAACTTGCCGATCGCCATGGTGCAGTACCTGCTTTGAAATTCATTTTTGCAGCACTTGCAGCATTACTACTGGTCTTCCAATTTACTGCGAGTTCACATATTGGCGCTTTAGTGACGGTGTTGATTATGGGCGTCTTTGCATTCGGTAATGTACCGGGATTGCAGGTATATGTTGTGCAGAAAGCAGAGTTATATGCGCCAAATGCTGTGGATGTTGCCTCTGGACTGAACATTGCCGCTTTTAACGTCGGGATTGCATTAGGATCTGTTATCGGTGGTCAAACAGTTCAAAGCTTTGGTTTAGCTCAGACGCCGTGGATTGGGGCTGTAATTGTTGTTGGTGCACTGTTCTTAATTACTATCAGTGGTCGACTAGATGCACGTCGTGAAGTTGCTATCAGTTAGTGAATTAGAACATGGCTGTTAGCAATGACTTACGGTCTTGTTCGTCAATGGTTTGAATTGGTCGTTGAAACTCGACACCAAAGTCCCTATAACTGAAAGACAGCCTTCGATTTGGAGGCTTCTTTGGTTACAGAGGTCATTAGTAAAAACGTGCGCAAAAATACTTATGCCATGAGATATGTTGCCGGTCAGCCAGCAGAACGCATTCTGCCTCCTGGCTCATTTGCAACTATTGGTCAGGCATTGCCGCCCGGAGAACCTTTACCAAGTGAAGGCTCACTAAAAGTATTGGTGTGGAATATCTTCAAACAGCAGCGTGCAGAATGGCTTTCTGTACTGCAAAACTTCGGTAAAGATGCTCACCTTGTTTTATTGCAGGAGGCTCAAACGACCCCTGAACTGGTAAAGTTTGCCACCAGTAATTATCTGGCTGCTGACCAGGTTCCGGCATTTGTTCTGCCTCAACACCCCTCAGGTGTTATGACACTTTCCGCTGCTCATCCTGTTTATTGTTGCCCACTACGTGAACGTGAGCCGATTTTACGCTTGTCCAAATCCGCATTAGTGACCGTATATCCACTGCCTGATGGTCGGCTGTTGATGGTTGTAAATATCCACGCGGTCAATTTCAGTCTTGGTGTCGATGTCTACAGCAAACAGCTTGGGCCGATTGGCGATCAAATTGGTCACCATAATGGGCCGGTTATTATGGCGGGTGATTTTAACGCCTGGAGCCGTCCACGTATGAATGCGCTTTACCGCTTCGCTCGTGAAATGACTTTGCGGGAAGTGCGCTTCACCGATGACCATCGCCGCCGTGCTTTCGGTCGTCCGCTTGATTTCGTGTTTTACCGTGGTTTAAACGTTGCGGAAGCCTCTGTTTTGGTGACTCGTGCGTCCGATCACAATCCTCTACTAGTCGAATTCCGTCCCGGCAAACCTGAGCTGAAGTAAGGTAAGTCAGGTCTGCCATTGGGCAGACTATGTGCTGCCCTTACTTACAATCATCTGCAAGGACAATACAATGACAACACAATCTCACCATGACAAAGTCGATCAACAGTTTGGCTCGCAGGCCAGTGCCTATCTGAAAAGTGCTGTGCACGCTGCTGGCCGCGATCTGGAGTGTCTAAGCGCACGTCTGGCTGATTTCCCTGATGCACGTCTGCTCGATATGGGGTGTGGGGCGGGGCATGCGAGCTTTATTGCGGCCGCTCAGGTGAAAGAGGTGATTGCTTATGATCTCTCAGAACAGATGCTGAGTGTGGTCAATGGTGCTGCTAAAACGCGTGGCATCTTCAACATCATGACTCAACAGGGTTATGCAGAAGTGTTGCCGTTTGATGATGGCTCTTTTGATGTGGTGATTAGCCGCTATTCAGCTCATCACTGGCATGATGTTGGTAAAGCATTGCGTGAAGTAAAACGAGTCCTGAAACCGGGTGGTGTAGTTATTTTTATGGATGTGATGTCTCCAGGCCATCCAGTTCTCGATATCTGGCTGCAAACGGTTGAAGCATTGCGCGATACATCACACGTTCGGAATTATTCCAGTGGCGAGTGGTTGAGCCTGTTTAATGATGCGGGCCTGGTCTCGCAAAACCTCTTATGCGACCGATTGAATCTGGAGTTCACATCCTGGATTGCCAGAATGAGAACACCTGAAGCTCTGGCTGACGCTATTCGAATCTACCAACAGAGTGCATCAGACGAAGTGCAGCACTATTTTGAGTTGCAGGGAGATGGCTCTTTCACCAGTGACATTATTATGGTGGAAGCCAAAAAGGTTTGATGTTTTGAAATAGAAATAAAAAAGGCACCCAAAAAGGTTAATGCCGGTCACTTAAGGTGACCGGCATTGTTTTTTAAGGGATATTTCGACCTTTTTTCTCTCACTTCCCTTGCATATTCACGCTCACGCCTCGAGGGGAGTTTTAGCATCGCTGCGTTGCTGTAA
>NZ_JAJSOS010000025.1:0-11945 GCF_021283185.1 Buttiauxella cochleicola | reverse complement strand
CAGCCGCGCCCGATTTACTTCACAACGAAGGCGGCGGAAATAACATATCAGCAGGTTAAAAACGCATTATTAGATATCAGCGATAAATATCCAGCCGCCACGAAATACTCTTTCAAATATAACCACAAGCGCGACCACGGAAAGCCGATTGATGTTCTTGATAATGACGAACGCGGCGAAACTTTTATTAATTCAGTGCGCGAATGCGCAGACTGGCTAATTCATTGCGGATTCATTGAAACCCAACGTAAAACGCCGGACTTTCGCCGCACTGCCTATGGGCATAAACACGCGGTAGAACGCTGGATTCGCAACGTTAAAAACGCCGGTTGTGGCGGCGATAACATCCCCTATGTTCCGTCTATGGCGTTTTGTGTCGCCGCTTGGATTCTCGAAATCCCTGAGCACTGGAAACCGGGTTACGAACCGAGTTACCCGCTATCCGTTCGCACCCTGAACCGTGCCGACTATTTGCAACGCTTGGCGCTATCCCGAAACGAGGCGGCTAACGATGATCAATACCTATGGAGTGCCAACAATGGCTAATGAACGTACAGACGTATTAGAGGAACTGGCGCGGGTACTGACCGGCGTCGTCGTGAACGAGGCCGACCCGCGCAACTGGCCGGGCGGTTTAACACCGGTGCAGGAACTGAGCCGAGAGGAGCAGGGCGCGCGCGTTACCTGCAAAAAATCCGCAGTGTTAACCGTGGGGCTGTTAACCAAAGTCACCGACCTATTGAACGCAACGGCCAACCCAGCAAGCCCCGCCGCCGTGGCGACGGCCAAAGCAGAGGAAGAGGCGGCAACAGTGGCGCAGATCCGCGAGATGGAGAAGGAAGCAAAGGCTATCTACGAGCGCTTAGGGGTTAGCGCGAAGCACTAAGGGGAGCGAGCAAGGGCGGCTAATCATGCCGCCTGAGCTGGTGGCGCTACGTGAGTGTTTACCTACGAGTCGACTCATGGAATACGTACCAGTGAACTTGATGTTTACCTACGAGTCGACTCATGGAATACGTACGAATCGACTTGATGTTTACGTACACCGAACTTGGGGTTTACCTACGAGTCGACTTAGCCCAAATGTACAAATCGACTCATGGAATACGTACCAGTGAACTTGATGTTTACCTACGAGTCGACTTAGCCCAAATGTACAAATCGACTTAGCCAATACGTACACCACGACTTAGCCAATACGTACAAATAAACTTGGGGTTTACCTACGAGTCGACTTGATGTTTACGTACACCGAACTTGATGTTTACCTACGAATCGACTTAGCCAATACGTACACCGAACTTGGGGTTTACGTACAAATAAACTTGGGGTTTACCTACGAGTCGACTCATGGAATACGTACGAATCGACTTAGCCAATACGTACAAGCGCCCCCTCTGAGAGCCGCGCCACTACTGGGCTAAAACGAGTTTCCCGCTTTCGGTTGTTTGCGTTGGGAATGGTACGCCTGACCCACGTCCTGAGAGACTGACACGCCGCCGGTATGGTCTGATTGGTGTCATTGTGTCGCCTCTTCCGCTTGATGCGCGGCGATCTGTTTGCGTAGACGGGCGAGTCTCTTCTCTTCTTTCGCCTTCAACTCAGCTTCAGCACGCTCTTTGCGCCACTTCTCACGTTTTTTGTCGGCAATATCACCGCTATAGATTTTGAACTCCCACGGCTTGCCGCGCCCTTTATCGGTGAACTCGACAAACAAATCAGTCGTATCGTTAATTGCATCTAACGCGGCATCCAGAAAGCGGCGTTTCATTGTGCGAGGATAATCTTTTATAGAATCCCCTAAATCGAATGTATCGCTTCTGAAAAAATCAAAATTAGTCACCCACAGCCCATAATTTACACCGCCCTTTTTGCCGTGGTTTTTATGGCTGGAAAATTGTTCGTACAATCGCATTTGATTAAACGAGGTGAGCCGCCCGCAGTTAAGCAAATCATATGCAGTGAAGTTGCGCTCTAAAAGCCCTATGTAGCCCATCAATTCGGGATGTAATTCGATTATGTATTTGCCGCGTTCGGTACGTGCTGCACTTGCTGTGGTTTTGTAAATGAGAGGGATAATTGTAAAGTTTCCCTCTATACGCCCTTTTGCACGTTCGACGTAAATAGTTGCCGCTGTTTGTGATAAATCCATTACCCCAGCAAGCATTTCAGTAGATGCGTTTTTTATATCTACTTCAAAGATAGCGGCGTAATCGGCTACCGTAATTGTAGAGATAAAACCGAACTCATCGCGTGTCGTGCCGTCTGGTTTCACATTTTTGTTTCCGACAATACCAAGTGCCATTGAGAGCACTCGCTTTCCCGGAATCGTGAGCCGGTAAGCAGCATCAACAAAATCATTGTGCTGATAGATCATGGTGGGCTGAGTAACCTGCTGCTTAGCCGCTAAATGTTTGCTCATTGGTGGGCACCTTTAAATAAAATGGTACTAATTATAATAATGTACCAATAATTTGCGTCACCCAACACATCTAATCAACGTAATGCAGATTAACAGCGGAAAGATTGATCATTAACTGGCGAGTTCGTACGCCTTAACTTAGCCAATACCTACGAGTTGAGTGCCGTTTCGCTTGTGGATAAGTGCCTGAATAGGCTGTTATTTGCTCATAATTTATACTGATTTACTCATGAAATACGTACCAGTCAACTCATGGAATACGTACCAGTGACTCATGGAATACGTACCAGTCAACTCATGAAATACGTACCAGTGACTCATGGAATACGTACCAGCACCACCCCTGAGAGCCGCACCACGACTGGGCTGCGAGCGCCCTAAAAGATCTTTATAAGAAGGTCTTTATAAGATCTTTAAAACAAAACCTTAAAAATAAAATCTTTACGGCTGGGGAAAACTCAAAAAATCCCGGCGGCAAAACTTCCGGTTTTGATAAGGAACTTCCCGCCGCTGGCGGTCGTACTACATCGCCGACAAGCGGCGGATAAATACCAAGAATGTGATCGACGCGTTTCCGCGTTCGGGGGGTTTTGGTAAACTAGCCGCCCGCGTTCGACACGTCGCCAGATGAATCTCATCACAGACAACCGGCCACAAACGCGGCTGAAAACCCGAGTCGGAAAAACCCGGCTTAACAGGGCGAGGGGCAAAAACCGATCCCGTTCGATCCTCTGAACCAATCCGCATCAAGCACCCCCCGATTCTCGATACCACCAAAAAACGCACCAGAGCGATTCTAAGCGCGGCAATGTCCAACCCATGAAAATCTATACCTTGCGCTAGAACGTCAAACCTTGACCCCATAGAGGCGCTAGAATCAGCGTCGTGGAAAGATATTTTACACATGCCGTCCACGAACCTGTATGATGCCCCCGTTTTAAGTTTGCGTTCTTAAACGCGGGGATTACAGAAAGCCACCCCGCCGTATAGGGAGCCTGACGGCCCGCCCGTCGATACCTCCCCCGCGACTCCTGAAGCCGCGCCGACACCGCAGCTATGAAACCCACTTGCCAGTATGGCGGGAGGGGAATCATTGCGTGCGGAAACGCCCATATCCTCCCCGCCGCTGGCCTGAAACCCATAATCAGGAGCAGCGCAAAATGACCCCCGAATTTATCTCGTTAGACCAAGCCGCCGCGCATTTCGGTATTAGCCGCAGCAGCATTTACAACGCCCGCCGCTGGCACCGTCCGCTATTCCCGCGCCCCGTCTCCCTGAGCATCGACCGTAAGCATGAGTATCGTTTTGCAGAGTTGAGTGAGTTTTTGCAGAACGTGGCCGGGGATTTGCTGGCAAAGGCGAATGCAAAACGCGAGGCGGCGAAATGAACCTATTCGCGGAAGATTCCGCGCTTCAACCGTCCGAAATCAGCAGCCAAGAATGGGCGGCATTCATGGGAATGGATCTGGACGAGTTCGCCGATTGGTTCGCTGACGAGTTCGATTTTTACGATGATGAATATCCGGTTCATAGCCGCGCGTTCGCCTATGGCCGAATCATTTCAGAGTGGCGAGGCTATACCCGTTTCATGCTCGATGCAGTGATGAACAGCGCGCCGCACCCGTCGCACGTATTCATGTACGAACAGGCCAAGCGCTACCTACTGAAAATCGAGGCTATCGAGTTAATCGCCGAGTGCGAAGAGATCGACCTGAGCGAAGAGATTCGCCCGTCCGACGCTGACGACGCGGCAGCAATCGCCGAAATCCTCGCTAACCCCGACGCTATCGCCGCCCGCCTTGATGAATGCCGCGCATTGCAAAACGCGGCGAACGTTTCAGGCGGTGCCGCATGAAATCACCACGCGCCAATAATCAAAAAACCGTCGTCGTTCCCGACCTGACCCGCGCCGAGGCGCTGGAATGGGCGTACTCCACGCTCACCGCTGGCGGCTACGTTCGCCCGGAGGAAATCAGCTTTCGAGGACTCCGCGCCGCCGACCCGATCAGCACAATCCGCAATGACAGGCTGATCCCCGTCGCCCGCATCATGCAACCGTCCGAGAAGTATCAGACGACGACACCGGACGGGCGCACCGTGACGCGTTCCCGTCGTGGCAAAACCGATTGTTACCGCATCACGCCCGACGAGCTGGCGTTATTCCGCACCGACCGACCGCAGCAGATCGCCCAAATGACAGAGCAGCGCGCCAACCGTCGCCGTCGTGACCTAGCGACCCGCGTCATTAGCGAACTGAGCCGCGCCAGCGAAGCGGCCAACGTGCCGCCGGTGTTCCATGAGTGGGCAGCGTTAGCAGTGCCAGCGCCAGGCGTCGGAACATCCGCGCCGATCATCAATAATTCTATCCAGGACAAACCAGAATGAACGCAGCAGAAACGCGCCCCGATGACATTCGCCAAGCGGCGAACGGTGAAAACTTTATCGCGCCGGTTGTCGTGGCAACTGGCCGCCAGCGCTGGAGCAAGAAGCAGGGCAAGCACGTTTTGCAGAAACATTTCAGCCAAGGCGACCATAAAACCATTTCGACAATCGACGAACTTAGCCACCTGTTAACAGCGCATGGCGAGACGTTAGCCGACGATAGCGACACTGGCCGCGCTGACTTGAAAAACCGTTTACCGTTCTATTTCGGCGGCGGGCTAGTGAATGGGGGCATGCCGATCCCCGGAAGCGCCTACGATATCCCATACGCGGCAACCCTAGACGCAGCAAACGACGCCTATCGCCGCCGTAATGTTTCCGACGTTGCGCCGTGTTCAATGATAACGCTCGATATCGACGTAATGCCGCCCGCGCTGGTGGATAAACTGATTGGCCGAAATGGCAGCGCGGCGGTATTGGACAAATATCGCGCAGTTTTCCACACCACAGCCAGCAGCACCGAAGCCGCCCCGCGTGCGCGCGTGGTTATCGTGCTGGCCGAATCCGTAACGGTGGAACAAAAGGCCGTTATTTGCGCGCAAATTGAGCGCCAACTCATGCGCGAAGCGGGCGCGGAGCCGACCGAAATCACCGGCCATTATGTTTATCAGGGCGAGCCGGTGGAGTTTGACCCATGCGTTTATCGTGACGTGCAGGTCAATTTCATGGCGGAGGCAGACCCCGACAAAATGGACATTTTCGACGGGGCGCAATTATTCCCCGAAGACTTGCCGCCATTGTCTGAGGATGACGCGCAGCGCTACGCGAACGCAGGCAAGAAAGCGAAGCGCGACCCGAGCGCCTACAACGTCCCGGACACGTTCACCGGCACGGCGGCGAAATTGGCAGAATGGTTTATCAGTATCGGCGGCGAGACAGGCGCTAAACCGGGGCTTTTTACGTTGCACGATCACCCGTTTAAATCTGACGAAACAGAGCGCGGTTACGATTCATCGTTTGCCCTACAGATTGACGAAAACGCCACGCTTTCCCGCTTCCAATCTGAGCGCAACACATGGCGCGCCCACTGCGAAGAGTGCAAGGCGGCGGGCAAATCATCGCAATATATGGGCGCGCTGGCGTTAGGTTGCCCCGAAGAGCTGGCCGCGCAAGTGTGGGGCGGCGAATACCTGATTAATCCGGTAGCCAGCCTAGATGATTTTGAATGCCTCGAACCACTGGCCGACGAGCTGGCGGGGCTGGAGGATTACGACGCCGCCGCCGACCCGTTCGCCAATCTGGCAGACGTGGACATTTTCAACCCGCCCGGATTGTTGGGCGAGATTTTCCGAGATGTTGAGCGCCTAGCACACCGACCGTTACCAATGGCGAGCATCGCCGCCGCTATCCAACTGGCGGCAACCGTGGGCGGGCTATCCGGTAAGCGTTCCGTTTCCGGCGGCAAATTATCGCCGCTCACTATCACGCTGGCACCGTCCGCAGCCGGTAAGGAGCAGGGGCAGAGCTACGCTAAGGACATGCTCGACAGCCTGATTTTGAATGATGGATCGTGTGTGCGTTTCGCATTGGCAAAGCCCCGCAGCGACAAAGAAGTAATGCGCAGCGTTTTGCGTAACGCCGTGGACGTATGGCAGGACGACCCGAGCCAGGCAGCGCGCGCGAACCCGAGCCGCTACGGCACCACGTTAATCATTGGCGACGAGGCAGACCAGCTATTTTCCGCGATGGGAAACCGCAACGCGGCAACCAGTACGGCGGGGATTGGATCGGTTTTGCTGGAGGTTATCACCGCTAAACGTTTCAGCTATTCAGGGCTACACCGTGAAGAAGAGTTGAACGCTATCACCACCAAGCGCGAAGCCTTAGAGAACAAGCTGGAGGAAGCAAAAACCGCATTGGCTATCTGGGAAAGCGGCGAGAAACCGAAGCGCAAAATCATGCCGCAAGCCAAAGCGGAGCGCATCGTTAATGGGGGCGGGAAGGCATTAGACCGCCTTGCCTTGCGTGAAACGTTGGTTATCAAAGGCGTGCGCAATCCGGTATTTGCGGCGATGTTGTCCGCCGTTCCGGCCACGTTCTCGCGTTTTATCAGTGATGCCGCCGCAGATAGCGGGCTTTTATCGCGCGCGCTTATCTTGCACGCTGGGGAGGGCGTAGAGCGCTTGCGTTTTGACGTGCCGGAGTTCGACAAGGAAGCACCGGCAACGGCGGCTATTATCCGCAAATTGACGGCAATGCTTGATGGTGCGGACTTTGACGACCTGAGCGTACACGGTGGCGGCTATACGTTGACCGAAGAGGCGCAGGAATACCGCGCCCGCTTGCTGGATATTTTCGAATCCGACGAATACCGCGAGCATGCCACGCTGGGCGCAATCTACCGCCGCGCATTGCTCCGCATTGACGAGCTGGCGACGCTGGCCGGACTCGATACCGGTGTAATCGATGCAGCCGCGTATGAGTGGGCGACGCAGTTATTCAACGTTTCCGCCGCCTCCATGCGTGCAATGATTGACGGCAACAACGCGGGCAGCGCTGGCATTATCGCGACTCTGAAAATGGCTATCGTTAACTACCTGCAAGATCCCCGCCGCCACGGTAGCGCGGCTAAATCGAAGATCTGCGAAGGCACGACACGCGGCAAAGCAGTGCGCCAAGCACGACAGGCGGCCAAGTTGAGCGGCAAGGCTGACCCGTTCGATGTGGCCTTTGATTCATTGCTGAAAGCTGGCGTCGTGGGGATGGAGTCCCGCAACGGAGGGGAGCGCGTTACGCTACTGAAAAAATTCTAATCAGCACCCTGCACCCTGCACCCTGCAACTTGCGACCCGGCCACAGCGCCGGGTTTTTTATGGCTAAGTTAGCCGCCTTGCTCTTTTACGTTCTCACGCTCTCGCATGTTCTCAAAGGTGATTGAGAAGGATAAACCCAGTAATACCAAGGGTTAGATATATATATTCTCTTATTCTCATAGTTTTTAACTTCTTTCTTTTTTAGTTAGTTATTGGTTGTTTTTGTTCTTACATATTTCTTTCTTAGAAAACGAGAGAATTTGAGAATATGGCGGCGAATCGAGCTACAGGCCGCGCCGTTGCTGGGTTTTTACGTTCTCAAATGCTTGTGAGAATAAGCGTGAGAACAAGAAAACGTGAGAACGTAAAACCCCGCCCGGAGCTGGTTATAAGTAAAATAGATATAAAATCGATTATTTATTCTATTTGCTTATGATGATGGTCAAATATGCATCAAGTATTTACCCAAGGCATTGATAGATAACTTAAACTCTCTTTGTGTTCTCGCGTGTCGCAGCCGCGCGCGAGTTCAACGCAAAACCCCCAAAGTGAGCGAACCCAATGACCCCAATCGAACTACGCCGCCAAGCTGACAGCCTGATACAGCACGGACTATATCGCCGCGCGGCTAACGTGCTGCAATTAATCGCCGCCCACAGCGACACCACCGAAGCCGAGCGCGACCGAGCACAGGCCGACGCCTCGAAAATCCTAGGGCAACACTGCCAGATGAATGACGAAGCCCGCCGCGAGCGCGATGCAGCTATGAGACGCGCAAAACGAGCAGCAGCAAAAGACGCCGCCGCTTTAGCCGCTAAATTGTGCCGCAAACCGGGCGACGGCATGCGCGCAGCGGTGCAACGGGCAAACCGAATCAAGGCGGCGAGACAATGCAGCGCGTAAACGGCATCGACCTATTAACCGGCGCGGGCGCGCTCCTATCCAACTGGCGCAGCGTTCCCGCAGCCGCCTTGCTGAATATGTTCGTCGAACTATCCGAAGAGGAGCAGGGCGGCAGCAAGGAAGAGGCAGCCAGCAACCGGCGCGACGCGTTGGCATTACTGGCGTACATCGAGAACGGCGATTTTGAAAAGGCGCATCAGCTAAACCAAAGGCAGCAGGAAGCCCTACAACACGCCGTTGCGCTGGTGGCAGAAGAGGCGGCAGAGAAGCGGCGGAAGGTGCAACAGCGGCAGCAGCGCAAAGCATGGCTACGCGATGAAGTGGCAGCACTAAGCCGAGCCGGTGCGACCCGCCGAGAGATGGCGGCGCGCTTGCAGTGTTCCGGTTGGGAGATCGGCCACGCCGTCGGATGGTGCAAACGAAACGGCATAGATATAACAAAGCGCGGCTAATGTAGCCGCACCACCGGCATTGATAGGGGGTTTTATCGTGAGCACGAAACCAGAATTAACGCCGCTTGAGCGTCAACTCAAACTATTTGAACGCCTAGCGACCGGACGCGGCAAAGGCGAGCACGCGCGCGTCGTCGCAGACAACACGCCCGAGCATATCGATGCAGAAGAGAAAGCCAGCGGCGGCATGACTACCGCCCGCCAGTTAATGCAGGCGCGACAGGTTATGTTTTTCTATCGTGAGGCATACCGCCGCGTGCAGGCTGTTACCCGCGCCGAAGCATATCGCCAGAGCGATGACGGCAGCGCGCACCAATGGCAGCCGAACCGCCCGCACCGCCGCCGAGCTACCCAATAAACCACAACCGGCCAGCCGTTCGTGCTGGCTGACCCAAGTCCTATTTAGAATGAGTGTATCAAGTCGTTGACACCCGACGACGATTTGATACACTGCACCCATCGAATAGCGAAACGCGCTAAACATCACTAAACAGGACTAAACACCGTGAGCATCGAAACAATCAAAAACGTAGTTATCGCCGCCCGCGTGAGTACCGACGAACAAGCCGAATCAGGTTTAGGCATCGAATCACAGATTGCCGCTTGCCGTGAGCTGGCCGCGCGTATGAATTGGCAGGTTATCGAATCGCCTTACATCGACGGCGGCGTATCTGCGACCGTTCACCCGTCCGAACGCCCGGAACTGGCGAAGGCGCTAACCGTCGTTAATGCGATGAACGCGAAAGCCCGCAAAGAGAAGCGCGCGGCAGACACGGCGATTCTTGTCGCCAAACAAGACCGTATAACCCGCAGCGTTGCGCATCGTGAATGGCTGGAAGCACACACCGTCTTCATTTGTGCCGATAGCCCGAACGCTTCAAAACTTGAATCGCAGGTTAATGCGATGTTTGGACAGGCCGAGCGCGAACGTATCGCCGCCCGTACCGTTGCCGCATTGGGCGCACTGAAAGCCCGCGCTGACGCTGGCGACACTGAGAGCCAAGAGAAGATCGCCCGCCGTGACGCTGGCCGCACAGCAGCCCACGAACAAAAAACCTACCTTGTCGCAGCAGCAGCCAAAGCAGACGCGGCGAACGCTGACGCCCTGACTATGCGCCCGCATTTCATCACCGCACGCGCAGACGGCGCAACGTCATTGCGCCAGATCGCCGCATACCTAAACGAGCAAGGTAGCATTAAGACGCCGAAAGGCACCGAGTGGACAGCCGCCGCAGTATCGCGCGTTATCAAGCGCCTAGAAGCTATGGGGAAGTGGTAACAGATAAGCAGTAAGAAGAGAGCCGCGCCGGTTCGTTTTCGAGGCCAACCAGCGCGGCGATATTGTCCGAACCATCACAGGAACAAACAACATGAGCACACTATCAAAAAATCCAGCGGCCAGCCAGGCGCGCCGCATCGCCGTTAACGCATACAGCCGCCGCGAGCGTGAGCCGGTGGCAGCGTTCCACCAATGGGAACTAGCCGCCAACCTTTTGCGCCTAGCGCATATGGCGGCAGGAACCGCCAGCCAGTAAACAGCGCCCAATAAAAAACCCTGAGAGCCAAAGCCCACAGGGTTTTTTTGTATCCAGTACACAACCAGCACGCACGCGCCAACGCACACCGGCATTATATCGCGCACCGGTGGCAACAGCTAGTTACGTTAACTAACCGGCTAGTTAACGCGAGTTAGTTAACGTGACTAGTCAGTTAGTTAATGTGAGTTAGTTAACGCAACTAGCCAGTTAGTTAATGTGAGTTAGTTAACGTAACTAGCCAGTTAGTTGACGCATTGACTAGCCAATGACTAGCCGGTTAGTTAATGCGTGGTATGCTCATGACTAATCGTTAACTAACCAATGACTAACCGCCATGAAAAACAAACCAACCTCGATAAACATCACCCCCGAAGATTTGAAGGCGGCAGATGAAGCCGCACGCGTCGCCGGTGTAAGTCGCAGCGCGTGGATTGTTTCGGCTATCCGTGCCGCATTGGCGGGGAACTTGCAGCCAGTGCAACCGGCAGCCGATACACTGGCGGCGCAGGTGGCAGACCTAGCCGAACGCCTCGCCACGCTGGAGCAGGCAGCCAAACCCACCGCAGCCACGCCGAAGCCCGCAGCAAAGCCAGCGAAAGCAACCAAACCAAAAGAGCGCGTAACCTTTCGCCCCGGTGTTCACGTACCAAACCCCGAGGCTATCAGCCGTATGATGGCGCTGGACGACGACGGCGGACTGACCCGCGCGCAGATTGCAGAGCAGCTAAACGCGGAGGGATTCACCACGCCAACAGGGCAGCAATGGATCGCTGACACCGTGCGCGATACCCTCCACCGAAAGCGCAAAGCAGCCCAACGGAAAGCAGCGAAATAGTGAGCGCGTGCGGGAGCCGTTGCCATTGACGGAATGAGTGAGCAGCAGCAAACATCACAGAATAATAAGGCCGCTCGTTCCCACTCGTATTGATGGAAGGTCAAAGGCTAAGGGCCAAGGCAATGATGGGGGTATCCCCCCTATCTATAAAGTCAAAAACAAACGGCGTTGATGGGCCTATGCCCGCTTTTTACGCCGTCAATACACTCTCTCTACTCGCCAAAATTATTCGCACAAAAATTAGATGTTCGTGGATATAAACAAAATACAAATAAGCATGCTTATTTTAGCTATTACTACGCATCGAATCCGCCGCGATAACCCCCGCAAAAGCCCTTAACATATCCGCATAAAACCCCTATTTATTAAGATCTTATACACGGCGTAAGGTAAAATATAGGCGTACCCACCACACCCAGAAACAAGGATTAACCCGCATGACTACGCCAAAGCATGCCGCCGACCGTGCGCCGCAGCCGCGCCCGATTTACTTCACAACGAAGGCGGCGGAAATAACATATCAGCAGGTTAAAAACGCATTATTAGATATCAGCGATAAATATCCAGCCGCCACGAAATACTCTTTCAAATATAACCACA
>NZ_JAJSOS010000024.1:0-17370 GCF_021283185.1 Buttiauxella cochleicola | reverse complement strand
CAGTGAGATTGATAATACCGAGAGCTTGTGAAAGTTCCATTTAAAAAGGGTCCATGTTGTGCATGAACCCTTTTTACACGAGCCACCGGATCGGTCAACTGATCCTTAAACGATCGGCATTAGCCTTCAGGGCTGGCTTTTTTGTTTCTATTTCTGTTCAACACTTTGTCGCAGTGGCGTCACCGGAGTCACTCGCACTTGCTTAATCATGTTGTCTTGCACATCAAGAATATCAATATCGTAGTTGCTTAAGCGCACGCGAGTGTCGATAGCCGGTATCTCTTGCAGCTCTTCAAGCAACATACCGTTTACGGTGCGGGCTTCGTCTTCTGGCAGTGTCCAGTTGAAGGCTTTATTGATTTCACGAACGTTAGCGCTGCCTTCAATAATCACGGAACCATCGTTTTGCGGCGTCACTTCTTCAGCAAGCGTTGGTGACATGGAGGTAGTGAAATCACCGACAATTTCTTCAAGAATGTCTTCTACAGTGACCAGCCCCTGAATATCACCATATTCGTCGACCACCAGGCCGACTTTCTTTTTATTGCGCTGGAATTTAACCAGTTGCACGCTGAGCGGTGTGCCTTCCGGTACGAAATAAATCTCGTCAGAGGCGCGTAACAGAGTTTCTTTGGTGAACTCCTGCTTTTCCGTCATCAGACGGTAGGCTTCGCGCACACGCAGCATACTGATTGCATCATCCAGCGTATCGCGGTAAAGCACGATGCGCCCGTGTGGAGAGTGTGTCAGTTGGCGAACAATGGATTTCCAGTCGTCGTTGATGTTGATGCCAACAATTTCATTACGCGGCACCATGATGTCGTCGACACTGATTTTTTCCAGATCGAGCACGGAAAGCAGCATGTCCTGGTTGCGGCGAGAAATCTTCGAATGTGATTCATGCACCAGTGTACGTAATTCGTCTTTGTTAAGTGCACTACTTACGGTACTGACGTTTTTGATCCCCATAAGGCGCATCAACATACGCGTGATGATGTTCAGTAACCACACCAGGGGCATCATCAGGATTTGCAGTGGGCCGAGCAGGAAGCTGCTTGGGAAGGCGACTTTTTCTGGATACAGCGCGGCGATAGTTTTTGGCAAAACTTCAGCGAAGACCAGCACCACAAAGGTGAGGATACCGGTGGCGATAGCAACGCCAGCATCGCCGTATAAACGCATGCCGACGATGGTGCCGATGGCTGAGGCCAGAATATTGACGAGGTTATTGCCAATTAATACCAGGCTAATCAGGCGGTCTGGTTTACGAAGAAGTTTTTCCACCCGTTTAGCGGCGCGGTTACCTTGCTTGGCAAGATGGCGCAACTTATAACGGTTAAGCGTCATCATGCCGGTTTCAGAGCCGGAGAAGTACGCTGAAACGACTACCATGATGATCAATGTGACAATCAACGTAGTCGTTGAGATCTGTTCCAAAAGGGTGTTCCTTTAAAAAGACAATATTAGCCGACAAATTGTTGCAGGACGCGGCTACCAAAATAGGCGAGTGTCAGAATTGCAGCACCAGCGACGTTAAACCAGACTACACGGCGGCCTCTCCAACCTTCATGATAGTGTCCCCAAAGTAAAACGATGTAGACAAACCACGCGAGAATCGACAATACCGCTTTGTCGACATTTTCCAGGCTGAAAAGATTTTTCAGATAAAACAGACCGGTACAAAGGGTTAACGTCAGTAGTACAACGCCGACTTGAGTGATGTGAAACATTTTGCGCTCAATGCTCATCAACGGCGGCATTTCAGCTCGGAAGGCGAGTTTTTTGTTCTTGAGCTGATAGTCAATCCAGGCAAGTTGCAACGCGTAAAGTGCTGCGATTATCAGCGTAGCGTAAGCAAAGAGTGACAAACCAATATGCACCATCATACCTGGTGTAGCTTCAAGGTGTGTGATGAATTCGTTAGGCATAAAGGTGGCAAGTGCCAGATTGATTAAGGCAAAAGCGTAAACAATTGGTAACAGCAGCCAACCTCGATTGCGTGATGCCACAATTGTCATCACGGTACATATCATCAAACTGACAAGCGAGCCGACGTTAAGTAAACTGAGGTTCTGACCTCCATCGGCGGCAAATATCCGAGCCTCAAGCGCCACACCGTGGCTTACAAGTGCTATAACGGCCGATATAATGGCGAAACGGCGCCACCCGCTGTTTTTTGTCAGCAGGCCCGGGATGATCAGCGCGAGGCTGCAGGAATAGGCTACAAGCGCAAGGATGGCGAAAACAGGCATATAAAGTGTCGGTCAATTAGCCAGAGAAGAAAAAAACCAGTATAACGTTACCTGCCGCCTGCTCCAACTCTAACCGTTGCATCACACCAAAGGCGGCTTCATGTTATAATCCGCCAAATTCTGTTTTGTGTCGCAAGCTGCGGCCCTAAGTTACCACGTTAGGCAAAAGACAATGTTTGATAATTTAACTGACCGTCTGTCGCGCTCATTGCGCAATATCAGCGGCCGCGGGCGGCTGACTGAAGAGAATGTAAAAGAAACTCTGCGCGAAGTGCGCATGGCATTGCTGGAAGCAGATGTTGCGCTACCGGTTGTGCGTGACTTTATCAGCCGCGTAAAAGAAAAAGCGGTTGGTCATGAAGTTAACAAAAGCCTGACTCCGGGTCAGGAATTCGTCAAAATCGTTCGCGCCGAATTAGTTGCAGCGATGGGCGAAGAGAATGCGAGCCTGAATCTTGCAGCACAGCCGCCAGCCGTTGTGCTGATGGCGGGTTTGCAAGGTGCGGGTAAAACCACAAGCGTCGCGAAATTAGGTAAGTTCCTGCGCGAGAAGCACAAAAAGAAAGTGCTGGTGGTTTCTGCCGACGTTTATCGCCCTGCGGCGATCAAACAGTTGGAAACGCTGGCTGAACAAGTCGGTGTCGATTTCTTCCCGTCCGATGTCGGCCAAAAGCCTGTTGATATCGTTAATGCGGCGCTGAAAGAAGCGAAGCTGAAATTCTTTGATGTGCTGCTGGTGGATACCGCCGGTCGTTTGCACGTTGACGAAGCGATGATGGATGAAATCAAACAGGTTCATGCTGCGATTAACCCAGTTGAAACCCTGTTTGTTGTCGATGCCATGACCGGCCAGGATGCGGCAAATACAGCTAAAGCCTTTAACGAAGCATTGCCACTGACTGGCGTCGTACTGACGAAAGTCGATGGTGATGCACGTGGCGGTGCGGCTCTGTCTATCCGTCATATTACCGGCAAGCCGATTAAATTCCTCGGTGTGGGTGAGAAAACAGAAGCGCTGGAGCCTTTCCACCCGGATCGTATTGCCTCTCGTATTCTGGGAATGGGCGATGTTCTGTCGCTTATCGAAGATATTGAGAGCAAAGTTGACCGTGCTCAGGCTGAGAAATTAGCCAGCAAGCTGAAAAAGGGCGATGGGTTTGATCTCAACGATTTCCTTGACCAGCTCAAGCAGATGAAAAACATGGGTGGCATGGCGAGTATGATGAGCAAATTGCCAGGAATGGGGCAATTGCCGGATAACGTTAAGTCGCAAATGGATGACAAAGTCCTGGTGCGTATGGAAGCCATTATTAATTCCATGACGCTCAAAGAGCGTGCGCAGCCAGAGATTATCAAAGGTTCACGTAAACGTCGTATCGCGATGGGTGCGGGTATGCAGGTGCAAGATGTCAACCGTCTGCTCAAGCAGTTCGACGACATGCAACGCATGATGAAAAAGATGAAGAAAGGCGGAATGGCGAAAATGATGCGCGGCATGAAAGGTATGATGCCACCAGGTTTCCCAGGTCGTTAAGCTCATTTAGATTGCATTTTGCGCCGAAATGAGTAAAATTTTCGGGCTTTTAATATGACACCGGGCTCCATCCCTCGATGGGGCCCGATGTTTTATTCACTAAAGAGGATGTTATGGTAACTATTCGTTTAGCACGTCACGGCGCTAAAAAGCGTCCGTTCTACCAGGTTGTTGTTACTGACAGCCGTAATGCACGTAACGGTCGCTTCATCGAGCGCGTTGGTTTCTTCAACCCTATCGCTGGTGAAAAAGACGAGGCAACTCGCCTGGATCTGGATCGTATCGAGCATTGGGTTGGCTTAGGCGCAACCGTTTCTGATCGCGTATCTGCGCTGATCAAAGCAGCAAAAAAAGCAGCTTAATCTGTCACGGTGGTCATGATGAGCAATCAACTCGCTGTAAAGGCTCCTGTTAACCCAATCGTGTTGGGCAAGATGGGTTCCTGCTATGGGATTCGTGGTTGGCTCAGAGTGTTTTCTTCCACCGAAGACGCCGATAGCATTTTTGACTATCAGCCCTGGTTTATCCAGAAGGCGGGTCAGTGGCAGCAAGTACAGCTGGAAAGCTGGAAGCACCACAATCAGGATCTGGTCATCAAGCTGAAAGGCATTGACGACCGGGATGCCGCGAATCTTCTGACCAATTGCGAAATTGTCGTCGATTCAACGCAATTGCCTCATCTCGAAGAGGGTGACTACTACTGGAAAGACCTTATGGGTTGCCAGGTTGTCACTACTGAAGGATATCAGCTCGGTAAAGTCATCGACATGATGGAAACCGGCTCAAATGACGTTCTCGTCATTAAGGCAAACCTGAAAGATGCGTTCGGTATCAAGGAGCGGCTGGTTCCGTTCCTCGATGGGCAGGTTATCAAGAAAGTCGATCTCGCTACTCAAACGATTGAAGTAGATTGGGATCCTGGTTTTTAAAACCTCCGGATTAACGGTAAAAGTCGGCGTAATGGGGATTGGCTTGTGTTTATTGGTGTAGTTAGCCTGTTTCCAGAGATGTTCCGCGCAATTACCGACTTCGGGGTAACTGGCCGGGCTGTAAAAAATGGCCTGCTGAGCATCCAGAGTTGGAGTCCACGTGACTTCACTTATGACCGGCACCGTACCGTGGACGATCGTCCTTACGGCGGCGGACCGGGTATGCTCATGATGGTAAATCCTTTGCGGGAAGCCATCCACGCAGCGAAAGCAGCGGCAGGGGAAGGTGCTAAGGTTATCTATCTGTCACCTCAGGGACGCAAGCTTGATCAAGAAGGCGTCAGTGAACTGGCAACAAATGAGAAGTTAATTCTGGTTTGTGGTCGTTATGAAGGGATAGATGAGCGCGTAATCCAAACCGAAATTGATGAAGAATGGTCAATCGGCGATTACGTTCTCAGTGGTGGTGAATTACCAGCAATGGTACTGATTGACTCAGTTTCTCGGTTTATTCCGGGAGTCTTGGGGCATCAGTCATCAGCAATCGAAGATTCGTTTGTCGATGGATTGTTGGACTGCCCACACTATACCCGTCCTGAAGTGTTAGAAGGCATGGAGGTTCCGCCAGTTTTACTGTCGGGAAACCATGCTCAGATTCGCCGGTGGCGCCTGAAACAGTCGCTGGGCCGTACCTGGCTTAGAAGACCTGAACTTCTGGAAAACCTGGCTCTGACTGAAGAGCAAGCAAGGTTGCTGGCGGAGTTCCAACGGGAACACGCAAATACAGCAACATAAACATGATGGGATGGCGTAAGCCCCCGATTATCAGTTTACCCAGGATAAGAGACAAAATTATGAGCAACATTATTAAGCAAATTGAACAAGAACAGATGAAACAGGATGTACCTTCATTCCGTCCGGGTGATTCCGTGGAAGTGAAAGTATGGGTCGTTGAAGGTTCTAAAAAACGTCTGCAGGCATTTGAGGGCGTGGTTATTGCTATCCGTAACCGCGGTCTGCACTCTGCATTCACTGTTCGTAAAATTTCCAACGGCGAAGGTGTTGAGCGTGTATTCCAGACTCACTCCCCAGTAATCGACAGCATTGCTGTTAAACGTCGTGGTGCCGTTCGTAAAGCTAAACTGTACTACCTGCGTGAGCGCACTGGTAAGTCTGCTCGTATTAAAGAGCGTCTGACTAAGTAAGATTTCGCTAGCGCGACATCCATATCAAGGGCTGCCATCTGGCAGCCCTTTTTTTGTCTAGCGCAAAAATGAGCGCTGAAACTCTTCATTGCTTCCTTTCTCCCATTGGGCTCGGCGCTCAGCAACATCTGGTAAGCTCTCACAACTGCCAGGAAATGACTTTCCGCTTTGCCCCAGAATTAGTAAGAACTTCGGATCGCAAATTCTCTGCTGTCCTTCTGCATATCCCTTCAACCATTCCTGACGGTCCACATTCTCATCATTATGCATATGTGAAATAACCAGATTGCTTCTGACAGGTTGCCCTGACATTGCATCGTCCCAGCCGGCTTGATACCAGTCGGTAGGCTCAGGGGTGGGAGCATGTGTGTACGGATCAACATAACAGGCTGACAGAAATAAGATCGGAACTAAGACGATGTAACGCATGGTGGGAATATCCGTTTCAAAGAGTATTCTCTGAGCATAGAGGCTATTTCATTGAATGCATGTTTACGCGAAAAAGAAGCGTGTTTATGTATGTGTGTATAATTAACTTTACATTTATCGGTGTTTGATGTGCTTTAATCGGCAATTATTTTAGTTGTGTAACGTATTGTTTACGTAATATGGATTGCAATCTTTACTAAAACTGGTAATGTAGTCGCATCCTCACTGAGGAAACGACTATCGCAAACGAGCTAACAGGATCGCCATCATGCAAAAAGACGCGCTGAACAACGTTCATATTTCTGACGAACAAGTATTAATCACTCCGGATCAACTGAAAGCAGAGTTCCCGCTGACAGCCGCTCAAGAAGCGCAGATAGAACAGTCTCGTCAGACGATTTCCAACATTATCGCTGGCCGTGATCCTCGTCTGTTAGTGGTGTGTGGACCTTGCTCGATCCACGACCCGGAAACCGCGATTGAATATGCTCGTCGTTTTAAAACGTTGTCTGAACAAGTTAGCGATAGTCTGTACCTCGTGATGCGCGTCTATTTTGAAAAGCCACGTACTACTGTGGGCTGGAAAGGGCTTATCAACGATCCGCACATGGATGGCTCGTTTGATGTCGAAGGCGGTTTGAAAATTGCTCGTCAATTGCTTGTAGAGTTGGTGAGCATGGGGCTGCCGCTGGCAACCGAAGCGCTTGATCCAAATAGCCCGCAATACTTGGGTGATCTGTTCAGCTGGTCGGCAATCGGTGCGCGTACTACTGAGTCCCAGACTCACCGTGAAATGGCTTCAGGCCTTTCAATGCCGGTTGGCTTCAAAAATGGTACTGATGGCAGCCTGGGCACCGCAATTAATGCAATGCGCGCCGCATCTATGCCACACCGTTTTGTCGGTATTAACCAGGCAGGCCAGGTTTGCTTACTGCAAACTCAGGGTAACCCTGATGGTCATGTGATTTTACGTGGCGGCAAAGCACCTAACTACAGCCCGGCAGATGTTGCGCAGTGTGAAAAAGAGATGGAACAGGCAGGACTCCGCCCAGCCTTGATGATAGATTGCAGCCATGGCAACTCAAACAAAGACTACCGCCGCCAGCCGGGTGTAGCTGAATCAGCTGTCGCTCAAATTAAAGATGGTAACCGTTCGATTATTGGTCTGATGATTGAAAGTAATATCCACGAGGGTAATCAATCTTCAGAACAACCTCGCAGCGAAATGAAGTATGGCGTTTCTGTAACAGATGCATGCATCGATTGGGAAACCACTGAGACTTTACTGCGCGAGATTCATCAGGATCTGAACGGTACACTTGCGGCGCGTCAGGCATAAGAGGTTTTACTATGGTGGCTGAATTGACCGCGCTGCGCGATCAAATTGACGAAGTGGATAAGGCGTTGCTGGGGCTACTGGCACGCCGCCTTGAACTGGTAGCGGAAGTTGGCGAAGTCAAAAGCCAGTACGGTTTACCGATTTATGTGCCGGAACGAGAAGCGGCAATGCTGGCTTCTCGCCGTAAAGAAGCTGAAGCGTTAGGGGTTCCACCTGATCTGATTGAAGACGTACTGCGCCGCGTAATGCGAGAGTCTTACTCAAGCGAGAATGACAAAGGATTTAAAACGCTATTTCCTGCTCTGCGCCCGGTTGTTATCGTCGGTGGTGGTGGGCAGATGGGGCGCTTGTTTGAAAAAATGCTCATGCTGTCTGGCTATCAGGTTCGAATTCTTGAAAAAGAAGACTGGGCTAAAGCACCTGAGTTGATGGCTGATGCAGGTATGGTGATTGTCAGCGTCCCGATTCATATTACTGAGCAGGTTATTGCTCAGCTTCCGCGTTTGCCTGATGACTGTATTCTGGTTGATCTGGCATCGGTGAAGAACGGTCCTCTGCAAGCCATGCTGGCTGCACATCAGGGCCCGGTTCTCGGGTTACACCCGATGTTTGGGCCTGATAGTGGGAGCCTTGCGAAGCAAGTCGTTGTTTATTGTGATGGTCGCCAGCCGGAAGCGTATCAGTGGTTCCTGGAGCAGATTCAGGTTTGGGGCGCACGTTTACATCGCTCAACGGCCATTGAACACGATCAGAATATGGCGTTTATTCAGGCGCTGCGCCACTTTGCAACTTTTGCATATGGCCTGCATCTGGCGGAAGAGAATGTTCAGCTTGAGCAGTTGCTGGCGCTTTCTTCACCGATTTATCGCCTGGAGCTGGCAATGGTCGGGCGCTTATTTGCTCAGGACCCGCAACTCTATGCAGACATTATTATGTCCTCAGAAAGCAATTTGGATCTGATCAAGCGTTACTACAAACGCTTTGGTGAGGCGATTGGCTTACTGGAACATGGTGATAAGCAAGCGTTTATCGACAGCTTCCGTAAGGTTGAGCACTGGTTTGGCGATTACGCACAGCGCTTCCAGAGTGAAAGCCGCACTTTATTACGCCAGGCAAATGACAGCCGTCCGTAACGGTGAAAACGTTTTATAATTGAAAGCCATCGGGGAAACTCGTTGGCTTTTTTTATTGGCGAAAAGGATAGAGAAATGGCACAGCCGCAAGTTCTGTTCGATTACATCGGTCACTTACCTGAATGCCCAACCTGGAGTGCTGAGGAAAACTGCCTCTACTGGACGGACATTCTCGAAAACGAAATGCATCGCTATAACATCGAAAGCAAAAAACACGATGTGATTCAGTTTTCCGAGGAGGTTGGATGTTTTGCATTATGCGAAACGGGCGGTTTTATTGTCGCGCTGCGAAGCGGAATTTATTTGACCAACCGCACCGGACTTATTACTCGCAAAGTCTGTGACAACCCTAATAACCCGGCATTAGCTCGTTTTAATGATGGGGGAACTGACCGGGATGGGCGTTTTTATGCCGGAACATTTTGGGGACCGGGTGATTACAACGGTGCATTGCTTTGCCGTGTGGATAGCGATCTGACATCGCACGTCATCCAGCATGATATCCATGGTGCTAATGGTCTGGCGTTTAGTGCAGATAAAAAATGGATGTTCACATCAGACACACCGAACCGCGTGATTTACAGAACTCCGTTAGATGAACAAGGTGAACCGGGCAAGCGTGAAGTGTTTAAACGTTTTGAGTTGGGGCAGGGGATTCCTGACGGTGCGGCAATTGACGCAGAAGGTTGCTATTGGACGGCTTTGTTTGACGGTTGCCGCATTGCGCGTTTATCGCCTGATGGTGATGTACTTGAAGAATATCAGTTGCCCGTACGCTGCCCAACGATGGTGTGTTTTGGTGGTGATGATATGAAAACGCTATTCATCACAACTACGCGAGAAAATATGGATGATGCTGAAGTCGCGGAAAGGCCACTGTCCGGCGCGATTTTTACGCTTGAAGTCGCAGTGGCGGGAATGCCAAAACTGAAGTTTAAAGAAAATCAGTAAGCCAGCATAACGCTGGCTTACTGCCAGTATTACGCCGGGTCGACAGGTACCACGTTCTCACTTGGATAACAGCCAAGTACTTTCATCGAGCGGGTGATTTCGCCAAGCTCGCGAAGGGCTTTATGCATTGCTTCATCGTTCAGGTTTGCCTGAACATCCAGATAAAACATCTCTTCCCACGGGTTACCGTTAATCGGCCGAGATTCCAGTTTTGTCATAATCAGATTGTGATTACGCAGAACCAGAAGCGCTTCTACAAGTGCACCAGCTTGCTGACCCGTTGCCATCAGCAATGTTGTTTTAGCTGGAACCTGGTCAGTCACTTCAACAGCTTTGCGAGCCAGGACGATGAAACGAGTAATGTTTTGCGTCTGATTTGCCAGGTTACGTTCCAGAACTTGTAAGCCATACAGCGCGCCACCTGCTTCGCTACCTAATGCCGCGACATGAGGTGAGTTCGCCTGAGCAACCTTCTCCATGGCTGCAGAAGTACTCTCACAATATTCAATTTTCCAGTTTGGGTAGCGATTGATGAACTGGCTACATTGCTGGAAAGGCTGCGGATGGCTATACACAGTGTGGATAGTGTCTAAATCAGTAGTGCCTTTAACCAACACGCAGTGATCGATAGGCACAGTCATCTCGGCAACGATGGATAAACTGGTGTGCTGCAACAAATCATAGACATCGTTAATTGCTCCAGAACTGGTGTTCTCTAGCGGCACGACTGCGTAATCTGCTTGACCAGTTTCGACTTGATTAAAGATATCGTGAAACTTTGCACAGCCGCTTTCAATAAATTGTTCAAAGTGTCGGGCGGCATACTGGCGAGCGGCAAGGTGAGAGTAAGAACCTTTTGGGCCAAGGAATGCAATTCGTGCTGATTGTGGATTCGTTTTATTAAGGTGCTGCTGCAATAACGTTTGCTGGGTCAGGACGGAGTCTTCAATAATTAGCTGGAACAGGCGAGTTATGTAATGAGCATCCAGATTATGGGTTTTACCCAGTGCAATCAGACGCTCGAGTAGGTCCCGCTCGCGGTCTATATCTCGCACCGGGCGGTGAGTGGCAAGCTTAGCTTTGCCTACTTCTACAGCTAATAAGCGACGCTCTGCCAGCAATGCCAGCAGTTTTACATCCAGGGCGCTAATTTTATCGCGCAGTGCCAGCAATGGGTTTGTCTCACTCATATCGCTACCTTTTCGAATTCCATAAAAAAAGCCTCCCGGGTTTCGGGAGGCTTGTTTGTTCGTCTTCGCATTCTTTATCACACGACGAATTGCCTCCCATTCAGGGGAAGGTAAAAAAGAATGCGAAGAAAAACGGAAATAATTTCATAGTTGGTTCCTGATTAGTCAGACAAGTAAGGTACCCGGTCTGTTTTCGCTCTGTCAATAAAAAACGCGCCCGGAGGCGCGTTGTTATGGTTGATAAGGCTAAATTGATTACTCTTCTTCAACTTCCGCGATAGCAACGTCTTTCACTGAACCTGCTGTGCGACGCGCTTCACCCTTGTGTTGCACTTTATTCAACTGCCGCTCCAGTTTGTTGATCAAATCGTTGATAGCCGTATACATATCATCGTGTTTGGCGCTCGCTACGAGCTGGCCATTTGGCGTATTAATGGTGGCATCAGCCACGAAACCTTTCGGTTCTTTGGACAAAACAATGTGTGGATTAATTAGATGAGTTTGCCACTTGTCCAGTTTTGTTAGACGGTCTGCGACGTGCTGACGAATAGCTGGGGTGATTTCCATTTGTTTGCTGGTAATGTTCATTGTCATAAAGTTACCTCTTGTCATTCCCGTCTTGGTAACTCCAGCATACCTTTCTGAATGTCAAAATGTGTGATGAAAGTCACATTATTTTGTCACTTTTTGTCAGCAAACCCTTTTTGTGAGACAGGACAGGATCTCTGTTTTTAAAGCTTGTGGAAGTGAAAAATAGCGTCCATATTTGATTGGATGACCTGACGCTAAACCGTTTCAGTTTACGTATTTCAGGCAATAAAAATGGCAGCCATATGGCTGCCATTTTGTTTTGATAAATTGGTGAATCAGGTGTTGCTGCTATTAGCCGCGATAATTTTTGCAACTTTGTCAGCCTGGGCTGGCATTTGCATTTCACGGTAAGCATTTTCCATCAATTTCAGACCATCACGCGTGGCCTGAGTATCAGGGAAATCACGCAACATTCCTTCGACACGGTTAACTACTGCAACCCACGCGCCGCGTTTAGTGTAGTATTGCGCCACTGAAAGCTCATATTTCGCTAAACGATCTTTCAGGAACACCAGACGCTTGGTGGCATCGGTGACATACTGGCTGTTCGGATAACCGCGAACCAGCTTAGAGAAATCGTTGAAAGCATCACGCGCATGAGCAGGATCTCGGTCTGAACGATCGACGCCAAAGAAGCCTTGTAATGCGCTATCATCCAACGCCATGTCCGTCAGACCACGCATGTAAAGTACGTAGTCAATGTTTGGATGGGTTGGATTAAGACGCATAAAGCGGTCAATCGCTGCCTGAGCCAGTGGCAAATCAGCGTTCTTATAGTAAGCGTAAATAAGATCTAACTGCACTTGCTGCGAGTAAGGCCCGAACGGATAACGGTTATCCAGCGCTTCCAGTTGCGTTATCGCCGCTTTAAAGTTACCGTCCTGCAACTTTTGCTGCGCAGTCGCATAGATCTCAGAAGGTGGATTATCAGGAACCTCATCCTTGGAACTGGAGCAACCAGCCAAAGCCAGGCTCAACGTGGCTGCTGCCACCAGATATTTCATACGCGTCATGACGTTTTGACTTTCCTCAGAATGTTATCCGGGAGGCTCGCAGTACCAGCTCCCGATAAAGACCAGCTACAATAGCACACTATATTAAACGGCATTGCCGTAAAACCCAACGTTAACGAAGAAGCTGTCTATGGCACAACTAGTACAACTCACCGCAACTGTGTCCGAATCTCAACTCGGTCAACGCTTAGATCAAGCTTTGGCCGAATTGTTCCCGGATTATTCACGTTCGCGTATAAAAGAATGGATTCTTGATCAGCGTGTGCTGGTCAATGGCAATATCAGCGACAAACCGAAAGAGAAAGTGTTGGGTGGCGAAAGCGTCACTATCAACGCTGAAATCGAAGAGGATGCGCGCTGGGAACCACAAGATATCCCGCTCAATATCGTCTATGAAGATGACGATATTCTGGTGATTAACAAACCGCGTGATTTCGTTGTGCATCCTGGTGCGGGTAACCCTGATGGGACCGTCCTGAATGCACTATTGCATTACTACCCACCGATTGCTGATGTACCGCGTGCGGGTATTGTGCATCGTCTGGATAAAGACACGACTGGTTTGATGGTTGTTGCGAAAACTGTTCCTGCGCAAACTCACCTGGTTGAAGCTTTGCAATTACGTGAAATCACGCGTGAGTATGAAGCAGTTGCGATTGGTCATATGACTGCGGGTGGCACGGTAGACGAGCCAATCAGCCGCCATTCGACCAAGCGCACCCATATGGCTGTGCATCCTATGGGTAAGCCAGCGGTTACGCATTACCGAATCATGGAACATTTCCGCGTACACACTCGTCTGCGTCTGCGTCTGGAAACAGGTCGTACTCACCAGATTCGTGTGCACATGGCGCATATCACTCATCCATTAGTTGGCGATCAGCTTTACGGTGGCCGTCCACGCCCGCCAAAAGGTGCGTCGGAAGAGTTTGTTAGCGTGCTGCGTAAGTTTGACCGCCAGGCTCTTCATGCAACCATGTTACGTCTTCACCATCCGATCAGCGGTATGTTGATGGAGTGGCATGCGCCGATTCCTCAGGATATGGTTGAGCTGATTGAAGCATTGCGTGCTGATACAGAAATCCATAAGGATCAACTGGACTGGCTATGAGCAAATTGATCGTCCCGCAGTTGCCGCTCCCTGAAGGAGTGGCTGCTTGCAGTTCGACACGTATTGGCGGTGTGAGTCAACCGCCTTACGATTCGCTTAATCTGGGAGCCCATTGCGGTGATAACCTGGATGATGTCGAAGAAAACCGCCGTCTTTTTTACGCTGCTGCGTCGTTGCCTTCAAAACCTGTTTGGTTAGAGCAGGTACACGGTAAAGAAGTGTTAAAACTCACGGGCGGGCCATATTTGTCTAAGCGCGCTGATGCTTCTTATAGCTCAACACCGGGCACCGTTTGTGCAGTAATGACTGCAGATTGTTTGCCAGTGCTATTCTGTAATAAGGCAGGAACTGAGGTTGCTGCTGCTCATGCGGGATGGCGTGGTTTGTGCGAAGGTGTGCTTGAAGAAACCATCGCCTGTTTTAAAGATGCGCCAGAAAATATCATCGCATGGCTTGGCCCGGCTATCGGCCCTGAAGCATTTGAAGTCGGCCCTGAAGTGCGTGAAGCGTTTATGGCTAAAGATCTTCAGGCTGATAGCGCATTTCGCCCGTCAGGGGAAAAATACATCGCTGACATCTACACGTTGGCACGCCAACGCTTGTCTGCCGCGGGTATTAACCATATTTATGGTGGTGACCGTTGCACTTACAGCGAAGCGGGTGATTTTTTCTCATATCGACGCGACAGAACCACAGGCCGTATGGCAAGTTTCATTTGGCTGATATAACCTATCGAATCAAGACGATCCAGTGCGGGTAACTAACGCTCCAAATATTTCAGGTCATTAACCTTGAATAATTGAGGGATGACCTCATTTAATCTCCAGTAGCAAATTTGACCTGTATATGGGAGGAGTTATGCGTCTGGATCGTCTTACTAATAAATTCCAGCTTGCTCTCGCTGATGCCCAATCCTTAGCTCTCGGGCAAGACAACCAATTTATCGAACCCCTTCACTTGATGAGCGCACTGCTCAATCAGGAAGGCGGATCTGTGCGTCCGTTACTGACCTCTGCTGGTGTTAATGCTGGCAAGTTACGTACGGATATCGAGCAAGCTTTAAGCCGTTTACCACAAGTTGAAGGAACGGGCGGTGACGTCCAGCCTTCGCAGGATTTAGTCCGTGCATTAAACCTGTGTGACAAACTGGCGCAAAAACGAAATGACAACTTCATTTCGTCTGAGTTATTTGTTCTGGCAGCACTTGAATCGCGCGGAACATTAACTGATTTATTGAAATCAGCAGGTGCTACCACGGCAAATGTGACAGCAGCAATTGAACAAATGCGTGGAGGCGAAAACGTGAATGATCAAGGTGCCGAAGACCAACGTCAGGCATTGAAAAAATATACCGTCGATCTGACCGAGCGTGCAGAACAGGGCAAGCTTGATCCAGTGATTGGCCGTGATGAAGAAATTCGCCGCACTATTCAAGTATTGCAACGGCGTACCAAAAACAACCCGGTACTCATCGGTGAACCAGGCGTTGGTAAAACAGCCATTGTTGAAGGCCTGGCACAGCGCATTATTAATGGTGAAGTGCCTGAAGGGTTGAAAGGGCGTCGTGTACTGGCGTTGGATATGGGTTCGCTGGTGGCGGGCGCGAAATATCGTGGTGAATTTGAAGAGCGTCTTAAAGGTGTACTGAACGACCTTTCTAAACAGGAAGGTAACGTCATTCTATTTATTGACGAGCTGCACACAATGGTTGGCGCAGGTAAAGCCGATGGCGCAATGGATGCAGGTAACATGCTTAAGCCTGCACTGGCGCGCGGTGAGTTGCACTGTGTCGGTGCGACAACGCTTGATGAATATCGCCAATATATAGAGAAGGATGCAGCACTTGAGCGCCGCTTCCAGAAAGTGTTCGTTGCAGAGCCTTCAGTCGAAGATACCATCGCAATTTTGCGTGGGTTGAAGGAGCGTTACGAACTGCACCACCATGTGCAGATTACTGACCCGGCTATTGTTGCGGCTGCGACTCTATCGCATCGATATATTGCCGATCGTCAGTTGCCGGATAAAGCCATCGACCTTATCGATGAAGCGGCTTCCAGCATTCGTATGCAGATTGACTCGAAGCCAGAAGAGTTAGACCGTCTTGATCGCCGAATCATCCAGCTAAAACTGGAACAGCAGGCATTGAAGAAAGAGTCTGACGAAGCGAGCCAAAAACGTTTGAGTATGCTTGAGGAAGAATTAGGGCAGAAAGAACGTGAATATTCAGTACTGGAAGAAGAGTGGAAGGCTGAGAAAGCTTCACTTTCTGGTGAGCAGACGATTAAAGCGGAGCTGGAACAGGCAAAAATTGCCATTGAACAGGCTCGTCGCGTAGGCGATCTGGCTCGTATGTCTGAATTGCAGTATGGGAAGATTCCAGAGCTTGAGAAACAGCTCGCGGCTGCAACTCAGAGTGAAGGCAAAACCATGCGGCTGCTGCGTAACAAAGTGACTGACGCAGAAATTGCGGAAGTGCTGGCACGTTGGACTGGGATCCCTGTGGCTCGAATGCTGGAAGGTGAACGAGACAAACTGCTGAGAATGGAGCAACAACTTCATACTCGTGTTATCGGGCAGAATGAGGCTGTTGAGGCAGTATCAAACGCAATTCGTCGTAGCCGTGCTGGTTTGTCTGACCCAAATCGTCCGATTGGTTCGTTCCTGTTCCTTGGGCCTACCGGTGTTGGTAAAACTGAGCTGTGCAAAACGCTGGCAAACTTTATGTTTGATAGCGATGACGCAATGGTACGTATCGATATGTCCGAGTTTATGGAAAAACACTCGGTCTCTCGTTTGGTCGGTGCCCCTCCTGGGTATGTTGGTTACGAAGAGGGCGGTTATCTGACAGAAGCTGTTCGTCGTCGTCCTTACTCTGTCATTCTGTTGGATGAAGTTGAGAAGGCACATCCAGATGTGTTCAACATCTTATTACAGGTGCTGGACGACGGACGTCTGACTGATGGGCAGGGGAGAACGGTCGACTTCCGTAATACGGTTGTGATTATGACGTCTAACCTGGGTTCTGACTTAATTCAGGAGCGCTTCGGCGAGTTGGACTACGGTCATATGAAGGATCTGATTCTTGGTGTTGTTAGTCAGAACTTCCGGCCAGAGTTCGTCAACCGTATAGATGAAGTCGTGGTATTCCACCCATTAGGTGAGCAACACATAGCTTCTATTGCGCAGATTCAGTTGCAGCGTTTGTATAAACGCCTTGAAGAGCGTGGCTATGAAGTCACTATCTCTGAGGATGCGTTGAAGCTGCTTAGCGAGAATGGTTACGACCCAGTATATGGTGCAAGACCGTTGAAACGCGCTATCCAGCAGCAAATAGAGAACCCGCTGGCTCAGCAAATCCTCTCTGGAGAGCTGATTCCTGGTAAAACAGTGCATCTGACAGTAAAAGATAATCATATTGTGGCAGTGCAGTAAGTCACAGAAAAGACAAAAACGGGCCCTGAGGGGCTCGTTTTTGTTTAAAAACCAGGCGATAGTGAGCCCTTGATATGTATTTTGAATGAAAAACAATCGATCGATAAGTTTTTTGAATTTTATACTTGTCAGCTCCCAGAAAATCCCTATACTGCGCCTCCACTGACACGGCACAACGGCTTACAAACCGGCTTGTCAGCCAGATGAAAAGCGAAAATAAACGCTTGACTCTGAAAGAGGAAAGCGTAATATACGCCACCT
>NZ_JAJSOS010000023.1:0-23195 GCF_021283185.1 Buttiauxella cochleicola | reverse complement strand
AGCAACGCAGCGATGCTAAAACTCCCCTCGAGGCGTGAGCGTGAATATGCAAGGGAAGTGAGAGAAAAAAGGTCGAAATATCCCTTAAAAAACAATGCCGGCCACCTTAAGTGACCGGCATTAACCTTCGGGTGCCGTTTTTTTATGTCTGAAATTTGTAATTCCGAGTCCCCTCGCAAAAATATTCAGCTCATTTTCAAATAGCATAAAATCTGTGGAATCCTTCTCGTGTAATCAATAAACCCAGGCTGACGCAAATGCCAGGATACCTCAAACTTGCCTGCAACAAGGAGGCACTGTGAGGAATCTTATCGGGCTATGTTGTAGTGCAATTATTGGTACCCTACCTCTGCTGTGGTTGCCCACTATTCCAGGGTGGCCAGTCATTGCAATATTGTTTATGGCTGCCCTGGGTGTTGCACTCATTCGTCATCCATTGGCACGTTATTTTGCGTTGAGCATACTTTGTTGCTGCTGGGCCTTATTTTCTGCTAGAGAAATCTTGATCCCCGTTGAGGAGTGGACGGGTAAACCTGTTGTTGTTGAAGCCGTCATTAATCGCAGTGATGGCAAGCAAGATCATGAAATGCAGATAATTTCAGTTGCGGGGAGAATGGTTTTTCCAGCTTTAGGTATCAGGAGCCAGAGTAGTTATTTGCCAGAAAGTGTCTGTGCAGGGCAACGCTGGCACATGAAAGTATATCTTCGCCCTGTGCATGGGCAACTCAACGAAGGAGGCTTCGATAGCCAGCGTTATGCTCTTGCGCAGCACCAACCTTTAAGGGCGCGGATTATTTCAGCTCAGCGTATTACGCAGCAGTGTGGCTTACGTGCCCGGTGGTTGTCTGCCGTTGAAACTGCAACCCAGGCGTTACCCTATCAAGGCGTTATTCTTGCACTGGCATTTGGTGAACGTTATGGGATGAGTGACGAGCAAAAAAATATGCTGCGCCAAAGTGGAACTGCACATCTGATGGCTATTTCCGGGATGCATATTTCATTGGCAGCGATGATTGGCTGGTTAATCGCTCGTTTTCTGCAACTGGCTTTTCCCGCCCACAGAATTTATTTCCGAATGCCATTATTAGCAAGTGTTGTTGCCGCTGGGATTTATACCTGGCTCGCAGGAGGAAATCCCCCGGCAGTGAGAGCATTGATTGGCGTTATTATCTGGCTCTTTTTGCGATTACAAGGCCGGAGTTGGTCGGGTTGGGAGGTCTGGTTTTGTTGCATTACCTGTATCCTGATTTATGATCCTTTAACCGTTTTATCAGACAGTTTCTGGTTATCCGCACTGGCTGTTGCGGCACTTATTTTCTGGTATCAGTGGATGCCGCTCCCTCGATACATCGCAACTGCTAAGTGGTTCTATCGTTACCCATTAGCGCTAATACATTTGCAAATTGGCATTATGATTTTGTTGTTGCCACTACAAATTTTTATCTTTCATGGCATCAGTGTCAGTGCCTTGCTTGCGAACCTGGTAGCAGTGCCGCTCATTTCATTTGTTGTGGTTCCTCTACTTTTGGCAGGACTGGTATTTACGTTGGTTCCGTGGCTTGGAGAATATCTTTGGTGGAGTGTCGACCGGTCGCTGGCTCTTCTTTTTACCGCGCTATCTTTATTGCCCGATGGTTGGCTAGAGGTCGATAAGCGTTTTCAGGCTCTGAGCTTAAGTGGTTGGCTCGTAGTTATTATCCATCGTTTATCGCTGTGGCGTAGTTCATGTCTATCAGTGATTGTTCTGGCGTTGTCTTTATTCACCTCGGCAATACGGGCTGAGAAGAGAGACAATTCATGGCAAGTGAACATGCTGGATATTGGGCACGGATTGGCGATAGCCATTGTCCGCCATGGGAAAGTCTTTCTTTATGATGCAGGGAATGCCTGGCCTGGCGGCGATGCTGCTCAACAAGTGATTATCCCGTGGCTGCGTTGGCACCATTTATCTCCCGAACAAGCGATCATCAGCCATGAGCATCTGGATCACCGTGGCGGTTTGCTTAGTTTGCAACGTGAATGGCCAGCACTAAAAATTCGCAGCCCATTGCGCAGGGAAGGACATCACTCTTGTTTTCAAGGGGACCAGTGGCAATGGCAGGGTTTGCAATTTACCGTACTGTGGCCTCCCGCACAGCCGCTGATGAAAGGTAATAACGGCTCATGTGTTGTGATGGTCAGTGACGGTAACGTTCGTATTTTATTAACCGGAGATGTGGAAGCTGAAGCGGAATTAGCTATGCTGAAGAGGCGATGGGGTACCTTACATGCTGATATCATTCAGGTCCCTCATCATGGTAGCCGTACATCTTCGAGTGCACCTTTGTTACGTGCCGTCGCTGGAAGTGCTGCGTTATCTTCTTCATCGCGCTATAACGCCTGGCATTTGCCCTCCGAAAAAGTAGTTCAACGCTACCAGTCGCAGGGGTACAAATGGTATGACACCGCGCAATCGGGCCAACTCACTATCGACATAAATAGTGATAAATGGCAAATCAATAGCTTCAGAGCACAAATTTCACCCCGTTGGTATCATCAGTGGTTTGGTGTATCCCGGGATAATGGGTAGAATATGCGGCTATTTCATCAAATGCTGGTTCGACTTAATGCAGAACGATAAAGATCTCTCCACATTGCAGACCTTCCGCCGTCTATGGCCGATGATTGCGCCTTTTAAAGCTGGTCTGATCGTGGCTGGGATTGCGTTAATCCTCAACGCAGCCAGCGATACGTTTATGCTATCGCTGCTCAAACCGTTACTGGATGATGGTTTTGGTAAAACGGATAAATCCGTTTTGTTATGGATGCCACTGGTTGTCATCGGGCTTATTGTGATGCGCGGCATCACGAGCTATGTCTCAAGCTACTGCATTTCCTGGGTTTCAGGACAGGTAGTGATGAACATGCGCCGTCGCTTGTTCAGCCATATGATGGGAATGCCGGTTTCGTTTTTTGACCAACAGTCTACGGGGACACTACTTTCGCGCATCACCTATGACTCTGAACAAGTTGCTTCATCCTCATCTAGTGCTCTGATAACGGTAGTACGTGAAGGCGCCTCCATCATTGGCCTGTTTGTGCTGATGTTCTGGTATAGCTGGCAGCTTTCGCTGATTCTGATAGTTCTGGCACCTATCGTTTCCTTTGCGATTCGCATGGTTTCCAAGCGTTTCCGTAATATCAGTAAAAACATGCAAAACACCATGGGGCAGGTAACGACCAGTGCTGAGCAGATGCTGAAAGGTCACAAAGAGGTCTTGATCTTTGGCGGCCAGGAAGTGGAAACCGAGCGCTTCAACAAAGTCAGTAACCGTATGCGTCGCCAGGGTATGAAACTAGTATCGGCCTCGTCTATTTCTGACCCGATTATCCAGCTCATTGCCTCTCTGGCGTTGGCCTTCGTAATTTACGCGGCAAGCTTCCCGAGTGTCATGGAAACTCTGACCGCTGGTACAATCACCGTTGTGTTCTCTTCCATGATTGCACTGATGCGCCCACTGAAATCGCTGACTAACGTCAATGCCCAGTTCCAGCGCGGTATGGCAGCATGTCAGACTCTGTTCTCTATCCTCGATTCAGAGCAAGAGAAAGACGAAGGAACTCGCGTAATTGAGCGTGCGAAAGGGGATGTCGAATTCCGTGACGTAACCTTTACCTATCCAGGTCGCGAAATACCTGCTTTGCGTAAAATCGACCTGACCATTCCTGCTGGCAAAACAGTGGCATTGGTAGGGCGTTCCGGCTCGGGTAAATCAACGATCGCCAGTTTGATGACGCGTTTTTACGATATCCAGGAAGGTAGTATTACTATCGATGGCGTAGATATTCGTGAATACACCTTATCTTCTTTGCGTAATCAGGTTGCTCTCGTTTCGCAAAACGTCCACTTGTTCAATGACACGATTGCTAACAACATTGCTTACGCGCGTACTGAACAGTATAGCCGTAGCGATATCGAGAATGCCGCGCGCATGGCCTACGCCATGGACTTCATCAATAAGATGGAAAATGGTCTCGATACAATCATCGGTGAAAATGGCGTGCTTCTTTCAGGTGGTCAGCGGCAGCGTATCGCCATTGCTCGCGCATTATTGCGTGACAGCCCAATCCTGATTCTTGATGAAGCGACATCTGCGTTGGATACGGAATCAGAACGTGCCATTCAGGCGGCGCTTGATGAACTGCAGAAAAACCGTACTTCCCTGGTAATTGCTCACCGCTTATCAACCATTGAACAGGCGGATGAAATCGTGGTTGTTGAAGATGGCCGTATCGTGGAACGTGGCCCACACGCAGAACTGATTGAGCATCGCGGTGTGTACGCGCAACTGCACAGGATGCAATTCGGGCAATGATAGAACGCATTTGGTCGGGTAAATCTCCTCTCTACCTTTTGCTCTTACCGCTTTCCTGGCTTTATGGCCTGGTGAGCGGTGCTATTCGTCTGAGTTATCGATTAGGTTTTAAAAAAACCTGGCATGCGCCGGTACCTGTGGTGGTCGTGGGTAACCTGACTGCCGGAGGTAACGGTAAAACGCCGGTTGTTATCTGGCTTGTCGAACAGCTACACCAACGCGGAGTTCGCGTTGGTGTTGTTTCTCGCGGTTACGGCGGTAAATCTGAGCATTATCCGCTGCTGCTTGATCAGTTCACGACGACGTTGCAGGCAGGCGATGAACCCGTCCTTATTTATCAACGCACTGGTGCTGCTGTAGCGGTTGCGCCTCGTCGAAGTGATGCTGTGCAAATGCTCGTTGAAAAAGTACAGCCACAGCTGATCATTACAGATGACGGTTTGCAGCATTACGCCCTTGGGCGTGATAAAGAAATTGTGGTCGTTGATGGTGTCAGGCGATTTGGTAACGGATGGTGGCTTCCCGCTGGCCCAATGCGTGAGAGAACAGGGCGCCTGACTTCTGTCGATGCAATTATCACCAATGGTGGCAATGCTCAGACTGGTGAGATAGCCATGACGCTGCGCCCGGGCGATGCGGTTAATTTGCTTACCGGAGAGCACCAGCCTGCGCACACGTTGCAAAATGTGGTTGCTATGGCCGGAATTGGCCACCCCCCCCGTTTTTTTGCTACTTTGCAGCAATGTGGCGTAACTCCAGTTAATACGGTTAGTCTCGCAGACCATCAGGCTCTGAGTGAAAGTGATGTGGTTAAATTAGTCCAGCCGGGGCAAACCCTACTGATGACTGAAAAAGATGCCGTTAAATGCCGTGTTTTCGTTACAGGGCACGATAACTGGTGGTATTTGCCGGTCGATGCGCACCTTGCCCAGCCTCAGGCCGACGAATTATTGCAATCACTATTGGCGCTGGTGCGATAAGAGTTCATTTCCGCACCAGAATTCGAGTTTGCTGACGACAGGATTCCTTCATGTCCGTACCGCAACTGACTTTACGTGCAGCCCGTAACCTTCATCTTGCGGCGCAGGGCTTATTAGTAAAGCCTCGTCGCCGTGCTAGACCCGCCGATGTTGTTGCCACCATCTCCCGTATGTCCCTTCTGCAAATTGATACCATCAATATTGTTGCGCGCAGCCCTTACCTGGTGCTGTTCAGCCGATTAGGCAGTTACCCACAAACCTGGCTTGATGATGCGCTGGTGAATGGTTATTTGATGGAGTATTGGGCGCATGAAGCCTGTTTTTTACCGAGAACAGATTTTTCGCTGATACGTCACCGCATGCTCAATCCCGAAAAAATGGGCTGGAAATACCGCGCGGAATGGATGGTGGAGCACGCCGATGAGATTGAAAAACTCTTAACGCACATCGAGAGCAACGGTCCGGTGCGCTCCGCTGATTTTGAACACCCCCACAAAGGTTCCAGTGGCTGGTGGGAATGGAAACCGCACAAGAAACACCTGGAAGGTTTATTCACTGCCGGGAAAGTAATGGTGATTGAGCGGCGCAACTTCCAACGAGTCTATGACCTGACTACACGCGTACTGCCGCACTGGAACGACGAGTTACATTTGATTCATCAGGCAGATGCTGAACAGCAAATGCTAGAAAACAGCGCACGTAGCCTTGGTATTTTTCGTACTGAATGGCTAGCCGATTATTATCGCCTGAAGAATGTCTCAATTAAGCCACTGCTAGCCCAATGGCAGGAAAAAGGCATCGTCATTTCTGTTAATGTCGAAAGTATTGGCGAGATGTGGTTGCATCGCGACCAATGGCCATTGCTGGAAAAGGCTGAGAAAAACACCTTGCGAGCGACCCACAGTGCGGTGCTATCACCGTTTGACCCTGTAGTCTGGGATCGTAAACGTGCTGAAGAGCTTTTTAACTTCTCTTATCGCCTGGAGTGTTATACCCCTGCTCAGAAACGTAAATACGGTTATTTCGTCCTGCCATTGCTGCATCAAGGAGTTCTGGTGGGAAGAATGGACGCCAAAATGCATCGCAAGAGTGACGAGCTGGAAATTATCAGCTTGTATCTTGAAGAAGGTGTTAAGTCTGGTATCTCGTTGATTAATGGCCTGCATACGGCCATAACCGATTTTGCTCACTGGCAGGGTGCAACCTTGATTCGGCTCGGGAATATTCCCGCCACGTTAGCGGCATCATGGGGTGAAGGCTGGGAAATTAGCCCGGAGATCGAGTAAGTTATGTTATTCTGCTCCCTTTGATGGCAGCCATTCTGGAGTAACCATGGATCATCGATTACTTGAAATCATTGCTTGTCCGGTTTGTAACGGCAAGCTCTACTTTAATCAGGAAAAGCAGGAGCTTATCTGCAAACCTGATCATCTGGCGTTTCCTCTGCGCGATGGTATTCCGGTGCTGTTGGAGACTGAAGCTCGAGTTCTGACTTCTGACGAGAAAAATCCATGAGTTTTGTGGCAATAATTCCTGCCCGCTATGCCTCTACACGCTTACCGGGTAAACCGCTTAAAGATATCAATGGTAAACCGATGGTCGTTCACGTTATGGAACGTGCTCGCGAATCGGGTGCTGAACGTATCATTGTGGCAACCGATCATGAGGATGTGGCTCGTGCAGTGGAAGCCGCGGGCGGCGAAGTTTGTATGACTCGCGCTGATCATCAATCTGGCACCGAGCGTCTTGCTGAAGTTATTGAAAAATGTGGTTTTAGCGATGACACCGTGATTGTGAATGTGCAGGGCGATGAGCCAATGATCCCACCGGCGATCATTAGCCAGGTTGCCAGTAATCTTGCGAACAGTCAGGCCGGTATGGCAACACTTGCTGTGCCAATCGACTCCGCCGAAGAAGCGTTTAACCCGAATGCAGTAAAAGTGGTGATGGACGCGCAGGGCTACGCGCTTTATTTCTCTCGTGCGACCATTCCATGGGACAGAGACCGCTTTGCACAATCGCGTGAACAGATCGGTGATTCCCTTTTACGCCACATCGGTATCTACGGCTACCGCGCAGGTTTCATCCGTCGGTACGTGACTTGGGAGCCAAGCCAGCTTGAGCAAATCGAAATGCTCGAACAGCTGCGCGTACTGTGGAATGGTGAAAAAATCCATGTTGCCGTTGCGAAAGAAGTCCCGAGTATTGGTGTTGATACGCCAGAAGATTTAGAACGTGTACGACAAGCGATGATTTAATCTGCAGGTATCAATCCTTAGAAAAAAACCGGTGCTGAGCGCCGGTTTTTTATTATCTGAAGGCATATTGATCTGAGAGTGATGACATCCTGCGTCAGCAAGCTCATTATAAAAACACCAGTGTTGTAAGGGGTAATGAGTCATGGAGTTGCTACGCAAGGAATTGAGTCATCTGCTGGGTGAAAAACTAAGCCGGATTGAATGTATCAATGAACAGCCAAATAGCACCTTGTGGTCGCTGTATGACAGTGACGGCAACGCGATGTCATTGCTGGCTAAAAGTTTTAGTACTCCGGGTCTTGCAGCTCAGCTAGCATGGAAAATGTCCATGCTAGCGCGTTCCGGAACGGTTCGCATGCCTGTGGTTTATGGCGTGGTGACTCATGACGAGACGCCGGGGCCAGATGTGTTGTTAATGGAGCGTCTACGGGGTGTTCCTGTTGAAGCGCCAACTCGCACACCCGATCGTTGGGAGCATCTAAAAGATCAAATTGTTGAAGGGCTTCTCGCCTGGCATCGCGTCGATAGCCGTGGATGTGTCGGCAACGTCGACAGCACACAAGAAAATATCTGGCCTTCATGGTATCGGCAGCATGTTGAAACACTGTGGGCAACCATCAATCAATACCCAAATAATGGCCTGACGATGCAAGACAGGCGCATTTTGTTCCGCACCCGTGAATGTTTGCCGCGTTTATTCGAAGACTTTAACGACAACTGTGTACTGGTGCATGGCAACTTTACGCTTAGCAGTATGTTAAAAGATGGGCGCAGCGATCAGCTTCTGGCGATGGTCAATCCTGGAATCACGCTTTGGGCGCCGCGTGAATATGAAATATTCCGTTTGTTTGAGCCTGGCCAATCAGAAAACCTGCTGTGGCATTATTTACAACGAGCGCCGGTTGCGGAGTCATTTCTGTGGCGACGTTGGTTGTATATTCTGTGGGATGGTGTAGCGCAATTACTACAGACGGGCCGACTTAATCGACCCGCCTTTGACATGGCTGCGAAAAACTTACTTCCCTGGATCGCCTGACGGCCCTTTCAACCACTGCCAGATGCGGCCAAGGGTTTCGTAGCCAACACGGTCGCTATGCATTAACCAAATTGGTGATGGAATTATACGCTCCCAAGGATTCAGCGGTGATTCGATTGCCAGTTGGTTGGCTGGAGCCGGAATAGGGTGCAAGCCGGCATTGCGGAAGAAAATCATTGCCCGCGGTAGATGGGAAGCTGAGGTCACCAATAAGAATGGCTGCTGGCCAATCGTTTTTGCCACCGCAGCGGCTTCTTCTTCAGTATCTTTTGGTTCATCAAGGGTAATTATTTGCGAGCGCGGTACACCTAAACTTTCGGCAACTCGCGCGCCCGCTTCAGCGGTACTCACCGGGTTGGTCATTGCTCTGGCGCCCGTGAAGATCATTTTTGCACCAGGATTTGCCTGCCATAAGCGCACCCCTTCCGCCAGGCGAGGCAAACTATTGCTGATAAGATTGGAACTTGGTGCCCATTCTGGGTTCCATGTATAGCCGCCACCGAGTACCACGATATAATCGACTTTTTCGCTACCGCGCCACGTTGGGTAAGTATCCTCGATGGGCTTGAGCATTTTATCGGCCACCGGTTGTAAGCTAATTAGCAGTAAAACTAACCAGCTCACGCTTAATAGCGCTTTGGCGCTTTTTTGCCAACGAGTGAACCACAACAAGCAAAGCGCCACCCCCATCATCAATAATAAAAAAGGGAGAGGCAGCAGTAGCCCACCGATAAATTTTTTCAGGATAAAAAGCATGAATTATGGGTCCTTTTTAGCCATATAATAGGCAAACGCTGGTGATATTACACCAGACGGGTTCATTCCTGGCGCAGCTGTGCCAAAATACCCACTTTCTTGTATGAACCCTTTTCCCCCATGGAGCCGTACCCGTGCGTGACCGCAATTTTGATGATATTGCTGAGAAGTTCTCACGCAACATTTACGGTACAACCAAAGGACAGCTCCGCCAGGCCATCTTATGGCAAGACCTTGATGCTTTGCTGGCAACTATGCCTGAAAAAATCCTCGTTTTGGATGCGGGTGGTGGCGAAGGGCAAACTGCGTGTGGTCTTGCGCAGCGGGGCCATGAAGTTCTGCTTTGTGATGTTTCCGCTGAGATGATTTCTCGTGCTCAAGCTCAGGCTGATGAGAAAGGTGTGAGCGGCAACATGCATTTCGTACATTCCTCCGCTCAGGATATTGGCCAACATTTGGAAAAACCGGTTGATCTGATATTGTTTCACGCGGTGCTGGAATGGGTCGTAGATCCGCAAGCCGTACTTAAAACATTATGGGATTGCCTTGCACCCGGCGGTGCATTATCCCTGATGTTCTACAATGCTAACGGCTTGCTGATGCGGAACATGTTTGTCGGCAACTTTGAATATGTTCTTCAGGGTATGAAAAAGAACAAACGGAAAACGCTTTCGCCTGACAATCCGCTACAGCCAGAACAGGTCTATCACTGGCTGGAGCAAATTGGCTGGCAGATTACCGGTAAAACCGGTGTGCGAGTATTTCACGATTACTTGCGTGATAAGCATAAACAACACGATGGTTTTGAGAATTTGCTTGAACTGGAAACGCGTTATTGCCGCCAGGAACCTTTTGTTAGCCTCGGCCGCTATATCCACGTGACAGCAATCAAGCCGCTTGAGCCAAGGAAAAATTATGAGTGATGTTTCCCAGACAGTGCCGGAGCTGGTTGCCTGGGCCAGGAAAAATGACTACTCGATTTCGCTGCCTACAGAGCGTCTGACGTTTCTGTTGGCGATCGCGACCTTAAACGGTGAACGGCTAGATGGCGAAATGAGTGAAGGCGAGCTGATTGACGCTTTCCGTTATGTGAGCGAAGGCTTTGATCAAACTAGCGAAACAATTAACGTTCGTGCCAATAACGCCATCAATGACATGGTGCGCCAGCGTTTGATCAACCGTTTCGTCAGTGAAATTAATGAAGGCAATGCAATTTATCGCCTGACGCCTCTCGGTATTGGCATTACCGATTACTACATTCGCCAACGTGAGTTTTCAACGCTGCGTTTATCTATGCAGTTATCGATAGTCGCCGGTGAATTGAAGCGCGCAGCCGATTCAGCAGATGAAGGTGGTGATGAATTCCACTGGCATCGCAACGTGTTCGCACCATTAAAATATTCAGTCGCCGAGATTTTCGACAGTATCGATCTCACACAGCGCATCATGGATGAACACCAGCAACAGGTTAAAGATGATATCGCGCAGCTGCTGAACAAAGACTGGCGTGCAGCCATCTCCAGTTGTGAAATGCTGCTGTCCGAAACATCGGGTACGTTACGTGAGTTGCAGGACACCCTGGAAGCTGCGGGTGATAAATTGCAGGCAAATTTATTGCGTATTCAGGATTCGATTCTGGGGCGCGACGATTTGCACTTTGTTGACCGTCTGGTGTTTGATCTGCAAAGCAAACTGGACCGCATTGTCAGTTGGGGCCAGCAGGCTATTGACCTGTGGATTGGCTATGACCGCCATGTTCATAAATTCATTCGTACCGCCATCGATATGGATAAAAACCGCGTCTTTGCGCAACGCTTGCGTGTGTCGGTTCAAAACTATTTCGATGCTCCATGGGCTCTGACCTACGCTAACGCCGATCGTCTGCTGGATATGCGCGATGAAGAAATGACGTTGCGTGACGATGAAGTGATGGGTGAACTGCCAAGCGATCTGGAATTCGAAGAGTTCAATGAAATCCGTGAACAACTCGCCGCAATGATCGAAGCTGCACTTCAGGTCTACAAAACCAGACAAGTGCCACTAGATTTGGGCGTTGTCATGCGGGACTATCTGGCGCAATACCCACGCGCACGCCATTTTGATGTGGCGAGAATCGTAGTCGACCAGGCGGTACGTCTGGGTGTGGCTGAAGCAGACTTTACTGGCTTGCCGCCACAGTGGCAGGCAATTAACGATTACGGAGCCAAGGTACAGGCGCATGTCATCAACAAATATTGAAAAAGTGATGCCAGTAAAACTGGCACAGGCGTTGGCCAATCCGTTATTCCCAGCACTCGATAGCCAACTGCGCGCCGGTCGCCATGTTGGGCTCGATGAACTGGATAATCATGCTTATTTGATGGACTTCCAGGATGAACTGGAAGAGTTCTATACCCGTTATAACGTGGAGTTGATTCGCGCGCCGGAAGGTTTCTTCTATTTGCGTCCGCGCTCCACCACACTGATCCCGCGCTCAGTGCTGTCTGAGCTGGACATGATGGTGGGTAAAATTCTCTGTTACCTCTATCTCAGTCCAGAACGGTTGGCGAACGAAGGTATTTTCACACAGGCCGAGTTGTACGATGAACTGTTGACGCTTGCGGATGAAAGCAAGCTGCTTAAGCTTGTGAATAACCGTTCTACTGGCTCAGATCTCGACCGTCAAAAGCTGCAAGAGAAAGTCCGTGCCTCATTAACGCGTTTACGCCGTCTTGGCATGATCTGGTTTATGGGCCATGACAGCAGCAAATTCCGCATTACCGAATCAGTATTCCGCTTTGGTGCCGATGTACGTGCTGGCGACGATGCGCGTGAAGCGCAACTCCGCATGATCCGCGATGGAGAAGCGATGCCGGTAGAGACTCGTTTGCAACTCAATGATGAAACTGAAGAGTCGCAGTTGGCTTCAGATAACGCGGAGGATGAACAGGAATGATTGAACGCGGTAAGTTTCGCTCACTAACGCTGATTAACTGGAACGGTTTCTTCGCGCGTACTTTTGACTTAGATGAACTGGTGACCACGCTTTCTGGCGGTAACGGTGCCGGTAAATCCACTACTATGGCGGCGTTTGTAACCGCGCTAATCCCGGACTTAACCCTGTTGCACTTCCGTAACACCACCGAAGCGGGGGCCACATCAGGTTCACGTGACAAAGGTCTGCACGGCAAGTTAAAAGCGGGTGTCTGCTACTCCTTGCTCGATGTGGTCAACTCACGTAATCAGCGAGTTGTGGTCGGTGTGCGCCTGCAACAAGTAGCTGGCCGTGACCGTAAAGTCGACATCAAACCGTTTGCAATTCAAGGTTTACCTTCTTCTATTCAGCCAACTCAGTTGTTAACGGAAACGCTAAATGAGCGTCAGGCTCGCGTACTGAGTTTGCAAGAGCTGAAAGATAAAGTGGAAGCCATCGAAGGCGTTCAATTTAAACAGTTCAGCTCGATTACCGATTACCACTCGTTGATGTTCGATTTGGGCATTGTTGCACGTCGTCTGCGCAGTGCTTCCGACCGTAGCAAGTACTACCGTCTTATCGAAGCCTCACTCTACGGCGGGATTTCCAGCGCCATTACTCGTTCACTGCGCGACTACCTGTTGCCAGAAAACGGCGGTGTGCGTAAAGCGTTCCAGGATATGGAAGCGGCTTTGCGTGAAAACCGTATGACGCTTGAAGCGATTCGCGTCACCCAGTCAGACCGAGACCTGTTTAAGCATTTGATTTCTGAAGCGACTAACTATGTAGCTGCGGATTACATGCGCCACGCCAATGAACGTCGTATCCACCTGGATAAAGCGCTCGAATTCCGTCGTGAACTATTGACCAGCCGCAAGCAACTTGCCGCAGAGCAATACAAACATGTCGAAATGGCTCGCGAGCTTGCAGAACACAGCGGTGCGGAAGGGGATCTGGAAACTGATTATCAGGCGGCCAGTGACCACCTGAACCTGGTGCAAACGGCGATTCGCCAGCAGGAAAAAATCGAGCGTTACGAAGCTGACCTCGACGAACTGCAGATGCGCCTCGAAGAACAAAATGAAATTGTTGCCGAAGCCTCAGAGCAGCAAGAAGAGAATGAAGCCCGCGCGGAAGCTGCCGAGCTGGAAGTCGATGAGCTGAAAAGCCAACTGGCCGACTACCAACAAGCACTCGATGTACAACAGACGCGTGCTATTCAATACCAGCAAGCGTTGCAAGCACTTGATCGCGCTCGCGCGCTTTGTCACTTGCCAGATTTGACTGCTGAAAGCGCGGAAGAGTGGCTGGAAACCTTCCAGGCGAAAGAGCAGGAAACAACCGAAAAACTGCTGACACTTGAGCAGAAAATGAGTGTTGCACAAACGGCGCATAGCCAGTTTGAGCATGCTTATCAGCTAGTCACTGCTATCAATGGCCCGGTGAGTCGTAGTGAAGCCTGGAATGTCGCGCGTGAATTACTGCGTGACAGTAACAACCAGCGTCACCTGATGGAACAAGTTCAGCCGCTCAGAGCGCGTCTTAATGAACTTGAACAACGCCTGCGTGAACAGCAAGAAGCCGAGCGCATGCTTGCCGAGTTCTGCAAGCGCCAAGGCAAACATTTCGATCCAGAAGATCTTGAAGTGCTGCACGACGAGCTTTCTGAGCGCATCGAAACTTTACAGCAACGCGTTTCTGATGCCAGCGATCAGCGTGCAAACTTGCGCCAGGAACAAGAGCAGATTCAAGCGCGTATCAAACGCCTCCAAAGCCGTGCACCGATCTGGCTTTCTGCACAAACCAGCCTTACCCAGTTGTGCGAGCAGAGCCATGAGCAGTTTGAAAGCAGCCAGCAAGTTACTGAATACATGCAGCAACTGCTTGAGCGCGAGCGTGAAGTCACGGTTGAACGTGATGAAGTGGGAGCGCGTAAACGTGCTATCGACGATGAAATTGAACGTCTTAGCCAACCTGGTGGTGCTGAGGATCCACGTTTAAATGCCCTGGCTGAACGTTTTGGCGGCGTGTTGTTGTCAGAAATTTATGACGACATTAGCATCGATGACGCACCGTACTTCTCTGCGTTGTACGGTCCATCGCGTCATGCAATCGTGGTTCCAGATTTGTCACTGGTTCGTGATCAACTGGATAATCTCGAAGATTGCCCGGAAGACCTGTATCTGATTGAAGGTGACCCATCTTCCTTCGATGACAGCGTGTTTACCGTTGAAGAGCTTAATGCTGCCGTTCTGGTAAAAACTGCTGAGCGCCAGTGGCGTTATTCTCGTTTGCCGGTGTTGCCTCTGTTTGGCCGTGCAGCACGTGAGAATCGCCTTGAAAATCTCCATGCCGAGCGTGAAACCCTGGCTGAGCGTTTCGCGACGTTGTCGTTTGATGTTCAGAAATCTCAGCGTTTACACCATGCCTTTAGCCGTTTCATCGGCCAGCATTTGGGCGTGGCGTTTGATGATGATCCAGAGGTGGAAATTCGTCAGCTCAACACTCGTCGTGGCGAAGTTGAACGCGCTATCAGCAACCACGAAAATGACAATCAGCAACAGCGCCAGCAATATGAGCAGGCGAAAGAGGGCGTTGATCAACTCAACCGCCTGTTGCCGCGCATCAGTTTGCTGAGTGATGAAACGCTGGCTGACCGTTGTGATGAAATCCGTGAACGTCTGGACGAAGCAGATGAAGCCGCACGCTTCCTGCATCAGTTTGGCAATCAGTTGGCGAAACTCGAAGCTGTGGCTTCGGTGTTACAAAGTGACCCTGAGCAGTTTGAACAGCTGAAAGAAGATTATCAGTACGCGCAACAAGTTCAGCGCGATGCGCGCCAACAGGCGTTCGCATTGACCGAAGTGGTGCAACGTCGTGCGCACTTTGGTTACTCTGACTCAGCCGCTATGCTCGATGGCAATAGCGATTTAAATGAAAAACTGCGTAACCGCCTTGAGCATGCTGAAGCTGAACGTACCCGTTCGCGTGAGGCACTGCGTAGTCATGCACAGCAACTGAGTCAGTTCAGCCAGTTAATGGCGTCGCTGAAAAGTTCGTTTGATACCAAAAAAGAGTTGTTAACCGACCTGCACAAAGAGTTAAGCGATATCGGTGTTCGTGCGGATCTGGGTGCAGAAGAGCGTGCGCGTGCGCGTCGTGATGAACTGCACACGGCATTGAGCAATAACCGTTCACGCCGTAATCAGCTCGAAAAAGCGCTGACCATGTGCGAAGCAGAAATGAGCAACCTGACCCGTAAGCTCAAGCAACTGGAACGCAGCTATTTCGAAATGCGTGAGCATGTTGTCACCGCGAAAGCAGGCTGGTGTGCCGTGATGCGCATGGTGAAAGAAAACGGCGTAGAGCGTCGTTTGCATCGCCGCGAGTTGGCCTATGTCACCGGCGACGAGCTGCGTTCAATCTCGGATAAAGCGTTGGGCGCATTGCGTCTGGCCGTTGCCGATAACGAACACCTGCGCGATGTATTGCGCATGTCCGAAGATCCGAAACGCCCAGAACGCAAAATTCAGTTCTTTGTCGCGGTTTATCAGCATCTGCGCGAACGTATTCGTCAGGATATTATCCGTACCGATGATCCTGTCGAAGCTATCGAGCAGATGGAAATTGAGCTGAGCCGCCTGACGGAAGAGTTGACCTCTCGTGAGCAAAAACTGGCCATCAGTTCACGCAGTGCGGCGAACATCATTCGCAAGACGATTCAGCGTGAGCAGAACCGTATCCGCATGCTTAACCAAGGGTTGCAAAGCGTCTCCTTTGGCCAGGTAAATAGCGTTCGTTTAAATGTGAATGTGCGTGAAACGCATGCCACATTGCTGAATGTGCTTTCGGAACAACATGAGCAGCATCAGGATCTGTTTAATAGCAATCGCCTGAGCTTCTCAGAAGCATTAGCGAAACTGTATCAACGCCTGAATCCGCAAATTGATATGGGCCAGCGCACCCCACAAACTATTGGTGAAGAGCTACTCGATTACCGTAACTACCTGGAAATGGAAGTTGAAGTAAACCGTGGTTCAGATGGCTGGCTGCGTGCGGAAAGTGGCGCATTGTCGACCGGTGAAGCTATCGGTACCGGTATGTCAATTCTGGTGATGGTCGTTCAAAGTTGGGAAGAAGAGTCGCGTCGACTGCGTGGTAAAGATATCTCCCCATGCCGTTTACTGTTCCTCGATGAGGCGGCACGACTGGATGCTAAGTCAATTGCTACGCTGTTTGAGCTGTGTGAGCGACTTGAAATGCAACTGATCATTGCAGCGCCAGAGAACATCAGTCCGGAAAAAGGTACCACCTACAAGCTAGTACGTAAGGTTGTTCAGAACCATGAACACGTCCATGTTGTAGGACTCAGGGGCTTTGCACCACCGCTTCCCGAGCCGGTTGCCGGCACAATAGATGCATCATAAAAATCGCGGGCTACGGCCCGCGTTTTCTTTTCTCAGAATTCTTAATCTTTAATTTTATTTACATTTATACGGGCAAATAATATTCGCTGTTTATATACTGATTATCAAAACCCAGCGACAAAAGCTGGGTGATGTAAAAACAGGTATAAACAGGGGGCAAGGGATGTTGCTAACAAAATTGCACGGTTTTAAGCTGTCAGCGCTCGGTTACGGGCTGGCACTGAGTTTCGCTCCACTGTTTATGGCGCAGGCCGATGAGCCAGCGGTCGTTCCTTCTGACAGCTCTGCTGTGAGCATTGAACCAACCAGCTCGCCAGACCAACCATTACCGCAATCTGCTGCTACCGCTACCATGGTGGGAGTGTTACCGCTAAATTCTACCGGCATGTCTGCCGCACAAAGCCGTTCTCAGCTCGTGGCGCATTTGCCTGCAGGCTACGCTCCGGTTTATCTGAATGCGCTGTCTGCATTTTATGCAGCCCGCGAGATGAAACCGATGTGGGAGAATCGCGATGCTGTGAAGGCCTTCCAGCAGCAACTTGCCGAAGTTGCCATTTCTGGCATCCAACCACAGTTTACTACCTGGGTAGAGCTGCTTACCGATCCGTCTGTCACAGGGCTATCGCGCGATATTGTATTGTCTGATGCGATGATGGGCTATTTGCAGTTTGTCTATGGCATCCCGACAGAAGGCAATCGCTGGTTGTACAGTGCTAAACCTTACAAGCTGCAAACTCCGCCAATTTCCGTTATTAACCAATGGCAAGTGGCGGTAGATCAAGGGACGCTAGTCAGTTTTGTTGAAACGCTAGCCCCTCAGCATCCGCAATATGCCAAGCTGCACCAGTCGTTGGTGCACTTACTCACTGACTCTCGTCCATGGCCTCAACTGACCAGCGCTGAAACTTTGCGCCCCGGCCAGTGGAGCAATGATGTGCCAGCGCTACGGGAAATACTTGCGCGTACTGGCATGTTGCAGGCCGAACCTTCGATTCCGTTACCTGAGCGTGACGGTGCTGCTAAGGCTGCGGTTGTCGTCAGTCCTTCAGCGATTCAGATAGACGGCGAGCAAAACGTGCAACAGACGCCAGATGCAGTGGCAGGGAAGAAAAAGAAATCAACTCCAGCTGTTCGAAGTGCCTACAGCAAAGAGCTGGTTGAAGGCGTAAAACGTTTCCAGAAATGGCAAGGTTTGGGTGTTGATGGCTCAATCGGGCAATTAACACGTGAATGGCTGAATGTCACACCGCAACAACGTGCGTCGCTGGTTGCATTAAACATTCAACGTTTACGTTTACTGCCGAAAAAACTCGATACCGGCATTATGGTAAATATCCCTAACTATTCTCTGAGCTATTACCTTAACGGCAGTGAAGTATTGGCTTCACGCGTCATCGTTGGACGGCCTGATCGCAAAACGCCAATGATGAGCAGTGCGCTTAATAATGTGGTCGTTAACCCGCCGTGGAATGTTCCACCAACACTTGCACGCAACGATATTTTGCCCAAAGTGCGCCAGGACCCAGGCTATCTCGACCGTCATGGTTACAGCGTGCTACGCGGTTGGAGTAATAATGCAGAAGCAATCGACCCATGGCATGTTGATTGGGAAACTATTACTGCCAGCAACTTGCCTTTCCGCTTCCAGCAAAAACCTGGGGTGCAGAACTCGTTAGGGCGTTACAAGTTTAATATGCCGAGTTCTGACGCTATCTATTTGCATGACACGCCTAACCACACCTTGTTCCAGAAAGATGCGCGAGCGTTGAGTTCGGGCTGTGTACGAGTCAACAAAGCCTCTGAGCTGGCAAGCATGTTGTTGCAAGACGCAGGATGGAACGATGCCCGGATTTCGAGTCAACTGAAAGATGGCAATACTAAATACGTTAACATTCGCCAGACCATCCCGGTGAGTCTCTATTACCTGACCGCATTTGTAGGTGACGACGGGCGCACGCAGTACCGTACAGATATTTACAATTATGATCTTACCGCGCGATCAGGCGCACAAATCCTTTCAAAAGCTGAACTATTAATACGCTAAATGCAGTAATTCTAATGAATTAGCGGTCGTAATAATTGCTTAGCCCTTCCGGGTCCTCTACAGGGCCCGGTTTTACTGGGTTTTGCACGCCTTGACTCGCTTTGTTTTGGCGGTTAAGGTGCGGAGCAGTGCGCCCAAAGTGCATATTATTCGATCGTTTTTTACCTGTAGACCTGGACATCATGGACAAATTTGACGCAAACCGACGCAAGCTGCTGGCGTTGGGTGGTGTGGCTTTAGGTGCCTCGCTGTTACCAACCCAAGCGTTTGCCATGCTATCAACACCGCGCCCACGCATTCTGACTCTTAATAACCTGCATACCGGGGAGTCATTGAAGGCTGAATTTTTCGATGGTAAAGGCTATATTCAGGATGAATTAGCAAGGCTTAATCATTTCTTCCGTGATTATCGCGCAAACAAAATCAAATCCATCGACCCTAAATTGTTTGATCAGCTTTATCGGCTGCAAGGTTTGTTAGGAACCAACAAACCGGTGCAACTGGTATCTGGTTATCGCTCCCTGGACACGAACAATGAGTTACGTGCCCACAGCCGAGGTGTAGCTAAAAAGAGCTATCACACCAAAGGCCAGGCAATGGATTTCCATATTGAAGGGATTTCGTTAAGCAATGTTCGCAAAGCAGCATTATCTATGCGCGCTGGTGGTGTAGGATACTACCCAAGCAGCAACTTTGTGCATATTGATACCGGGCCACTAAGGCATTGGTAAAACAACGGAATCCGGCGAGCGTTGCCGGTATTGGAGCGTCATGAACTATCACATTATTCCGGTCACCGCATTCGGCCAAAACTGTTCTCTGATTTGGTGCGAAGAAACTCAGCAGGCAGCATTGGTTGACCCAGGCGGTGAAGCCGAAAAGATCAAACAGCAAGTTACTGCGAAAGGCGTGACAATTACGCAGATCCTGTTAACTCATGGCCATCTTGATCATGTTGGAGCGGCTGCTGAACTGGCTGAGCACTATGGTGTTCCTGTGGTTGGGCCGGAAAAAGAAGACGAATTCTGGTTGCAGGGTTTGCCGGCACAAAGCCAAATGTTTGGCCTCGAAGAGTGTTTGCCGCTGACACCAGATCGCTGGCTGAACGAAGGTGACACTGTGTCGGTAGGGAATGTATCCTTCCAGGTTCTGCATTGCCCGGGCCATACACCTGGTCACGTTGTTTTCTTTGATGCTCAATCCCAGTTACTGATTTCCGGTGATGTGATTTTCAAAGGTGGGGTGGGGCGTAGCGATTTCCCTCAGGGCAATCATGCAGCACTCATCGACTCAATTAAACGTAAGCTATTGCCACTGGGCGATGATGTGACGTTTATTCCGGGTCATGGACCATTGTCGACGCTCGGTTACGAACGCCTGCATAATCCCTTCTTGCAGGACGAATTACCGGTCTGGTAAATCAGGCCGCAGAAATAGAAAGAGCCGCATTGCGCGGTAATGCCGATCAGTTAAGGATCGGTTGACCGATCCAGTGGCTGTGTAAGAATCCGGAAATGCTCACCCGTTTCCGGATTTTTTTATGCATATCGCACAGGCTCTTGATCTCGTTTCACGTTACGACTCTCTGCGTAACCCAATGACTTCTCTCGGGGATTTTCTTGACCCGGAGCTTATTTCCCGCTGTCTTGCCGAGTCCGGCACTGTCACTCTGCGTAAGCGCCGTCTGCCGCTGGAAATGATGGTCTGGTGCGTTATCGGTATGGCACTCGAGCGTAAAGAGCCACTTCATCAAATCGTTAACCGGCTGGATATCATGCTGCCGGGTGACCGTCCCTTCGTCGCCCCCAGCGCCGTTATCCAGGCCCGTCAGCGGCTGGGAAGCGAGGTTGTTCGCCAGGTGTTCCTGCAAACTGCACAACTCTGGCATGGTGCCACGACTCATCCCCACTGGTGTGGCCTGACACTGCTGGCCGTGGATGGCGTGGTCTGGCGAACACTGGACACAGCCGAAAACGACGCAGCGTTCCCGCGTCAGACGTATGCCGGTCAGCCCGGACTCTACCCTCAGGTTAAAATGGTCTGCCAGATGGAGCTGACCAGCCATCTGTTAACGGCCGCCGCTTTCGGCACGATGAAGGAAAGTGAATACACGCTGGCAGAGCAGTTGATAAACCAGACCGGTGATAACACTCTGACTCTGCTGGATAAAGGCTATTACTCTCTGGGTCTGCTAAACGCCTGGAGCCAGGCAGGGAAACAACGCCACTGGATGATCCCACTGAGGAAAGGCGCGCAGTACGAGGAAATACAGAAGCTGGGAAAAGGCGACCATCTGGTGAGGCTGAAAACTAGCCCGCAGGCGCGAAAAAAGTGGCCGGCGCTGGGGGAGGAAATGACGGCCCGACTGTTGACCGTCACCCGGAAAGGAAAAGTCAGCCATCTGCTGACCTCGATGACGGATGCGATGCGCTATCCGGGTGGGGAGATGGCGGAGCTGTACAGCCATCAGTGGGAAATCGAGCTGGGTTACCGGGAAATCAAACAGACAATGCAACTGAGCAGGCTGACGCTGCGGAGTAAAAAGCCGGAGCTTGTGGAGCAGGAACTGTGGGGCGTGCTGCTGGCGTATAATCTTGTGCGTTATCAGATGAAAAAAATGGCAGGCAGTCTGAAAGGTTACTGGCCGAATCAGCTGAGCTTCTCGGGATCATGCGGAATGGTGATGCGGATGTTGATGACATTGCAGGGTGCGTCACCGGGACGGATCCCTGAACTGATGCGGGACATGGAGAGCATGGCGCAGATGGTAAAGCTGCCGATAAGAAGAGAAAGAGCCTTCCCGAGAGTGGTAAAGGAAAGGCCACGAAAATATGGTAAAGCCTGGAACAAAAATGCCAGTCAGTTGCTTAACTGACTGGCATTACCGCATTGCGCGGCTCTTTTTTTATATATTATGGCTTACAGCACAGCGACAATCGCTTCGCATAGTGGCGCCATGTTGTCTGGAGTCATACCAGCTACGTTTACTCGGCCGGATGCTACTGCATACACACCAAACTCTTCACGTAAACGCAGTACCTGCTCTTTGGTCAGGCCGCTGAACGAGAACATGCCGTTCTGGTTGATGATGAAGCTGAAGTCGCGATTAGCGCCTTTCTCTTGCAGGGTATTTACAAACAGGTGACGCATACGCTGAATACGCTGGCGCATGTCGGACAGCTCTTGTTCCCAAAGAGTACGCAGGGCATCGTTGCTAAGAATCGTTGCTACTACCGATGCACCGTGAGCTGGTGGGTTAGAGTAGTTCGCACGAATCACAGATTTCATCTGACTGAATGCACGGTCAACGGTATCTGCATCAGCAGCAACCAGCGTACACGCACCTACACGCTCATTGTAGAGGCCGAAGTTCTTGGAGTAGGAACTCGCCACAATCAGCTCTTGATGGCTTGCTGCGAAGATACGCAAGCCTTCTGCGTCTTCTTCCAGACCACGGGCAAAGCCCTGGTAGGCGAAATCGAATAGTGGCAACCAGCCTTTGGCCAGAGACATCTCTGCCAGGACTTTCCATTGCTCAGCTGTTGGGTCGATACCGGTCGGGTTATGGCAGCAACCGTGGAACAACACCACGTCGCCAGCTTGTGCAGCTTGCAGGCTGTTGACCAGGCCATCGAAATTCAGAGAGTGGTTCTGTGCATCGTAATAATCATACTCGCACACTTCCAGGCCAGCGGAGTTAAAGACGCTTTTATGGTTCGGCCAGCTTGGATTGCTCACCCACACACGTTTGGTTGTGGTGTTTTTAGCGAGGAAGTCAGCGGCAACACGCAGCGCGCCAGTACCACCCGGGGTTTGTGCTGTGCGAGCGCGTTTGTTAGCACTCAGAGCATTGTTTTTCCCGAACAGCAATTCCTGGGTGCAGCTACCAAACTCTGGAATACCGTCGATGCCGAGGTAGTTCTTGGTGTTCTCATTTTCCAGCAGATACTGCTCCGCCTTCTTAACACAGGTCAAAACCGGAGTTTTACCCGTTTCATCCTTATAAACACCAATGCCGAGATTAATTTTAGTCGGACGGTCATCGGCGCGAAACAGATCGGCTAAACCAAGAATTGGATCAGCTGGAGCAGCGGTAATGTTCTCAAACATGACGGGTTTCCATTGTGATATCGAGGGAGTAACGCTCTCAGGTTAACTGCTGTTTTAGCAAATGCCAACCGTTTGCAACAAAAAGAAACAGCCCCCGTCACAAGATAAGTTTTTCTACTTTTCAGGCATAAAAAAACAGGGCCGAAGCCCTAATGCTGATCGTTTAAGGATCAGTTGACCGATCCGGTGGCTCGTGTAAAAAGGGTTCATGCACAACATGGACCCTTTTTAAATGGAACTTTCACAAGCTCTCGGTATTATCAATCTCACTGCCCC
>NZ_JAJSOS010000022.1:0-26366 GCF_021283185.1 Buttiauxella cochleicola | reverse complement strand
CTGGCACCATCGAACTGCCAGAAGGCGTTGAGATGGTAATGCCGGGCGACAACATCAAAATGGTTGTTACCCTGATCCACCCAATCGCGATGGACGACGGTCTGCGTTTCGCAATCCGTGAAGGCGGCCGTACTGTAGGCGCGGGCGTTGTTGCTAAAGTTATCGCTTAATCGCTGATACCTTTGTATGAAAAAAGAGCGCTTAGGCGCTCTTTTTTTTTGCTATTTTTGCCGCTTACTCACTCAAGCAACATGGGTGTGCTATTGTAATCATAACTATTCTCATTTACACTTTGCGCGTAATTTGAACGGGAGTGCTTATGTACGTTTGTTTGTGTAATGGTGTAAGTGATAAAAAAATTCGGCAGGCAGTGCGCCAGTTTCATCCACAATCTTTCCAGCAGCTTCGCAAGTTTGTGCCAGTGGGGAACCAATGTGGCAAATGCATTCGCGCAGCACGAGAAATTATGCAAGAAGAGCTATTGCAGATCCCAGAATTTAAAGAGATTGCCTAAGACGGTCACTTTTTTTTGACTTACTCCGTGCTACATCTACGCTTCATGTAGTGGAAGCGGAGGGAGTAAAAAATGAAAGGTGATACTAAGATAATAAATTATCTCAATAAATTGTTGGGAAACGAGCTTGTCGCGATAAATCAGTATTTTCTCCATGCGAGAATGTTCAAAAACTGGGGCCTGATGCGCCTCAACGAAGTTGAGTACCACGAATCCATTGATGAAATGAAACATGCCGATAAGTACATCGAGCGTATTTTATTTCTCGAAGGCATTCCAAATCTGCAAGATTTAGGCAAGCTCCATATTGGTGAAGATGTTGAAGAAATGCTTCAATCTGACCTTAAGTTAGAAATGGAAGGTGCCAAAGATTTGCGTGAAGCCATTGCTTACGCAGATACCATTCATGACTATGTCAGTCGAGACATGCTGATCCAAATTCTTGCAGAGGAAGAGCATCATATCGATTGGTTGGAAACTGAATTAGATCTCATCTCTAAAATTGGTTTGCAGAATTATATTCAGTCGCAAATCAAAGAAGGAAATTGAGTTCTTTAAACAGTGGGAAGGAGGAATATATCCATCCTGCTGAACCACCCGCTATCGCAAGGTATGGGCCAAAGGGTAGCGGAGTGGTAGTCAGTGACATTCTGTTCTTTCTTAGTAACTTTTTTATTAACACTGAAAACAGGCCCAATGATGAGGCTGTGAACAATATCCACCCCAAACTCTGCCATCCATGCCATGCTCCTAAGGCAGCCAAAAGCTTCATATCGCCGTAGCCGATGCCTTCACAGTTTCTCCAATAAAAATAAATCCAGTACAACCCCCACAAACTGACATACCCGCAAATAGCGCCAAGTACTGATGTTGCTAAATTCTCGGGTATAAAAAACAGCTGATACAGTAACCCAGACCATAACAAAGAGTAGGTCAGATTATCCGGGAGCAACATGCATCGATAATCCATCCAGGCTAGCCGTAGCAAAAGCCCAATATAGAGTGCGAGAAAGGGCAGTTCGAATAGGGTAGGGGATGTAAACATACGCATTGATGACTCTGCAGTGAGATGATTTACAACACTAAATTAATATCAATGTGAAAACAAAATGAAGATTATTCAGGTGCGAGCAGTCCCCCAGGGAAGATTCTATGGCTAGTCATTTTTACCTCTAGAGTTGAAGGTGTGCCGTACCCTTGCATAAAAGATTGTTTAATTCGTATCCATGGCTTGATTCAGGGGCAGATTTACGTATAATGCGCGGGCCTGTCTTAATCGACGGCTGGCTCAATACGAGCCTGGCAGTGAAGTTGCTGTCGACAATGTTCCCAATTGGGGAACTATGTATGAACGATTACACTCCCCCATCAATCGTAATGGGTGTGAGTAGTGATTTTTTTCGTCTATAAAATAATTGGAGCTATGGTCTCATGCAGAGCCAAAGAATCCGTATCCGTCTTAAAGCGTTTGATCATCGTCTGATTGATCAATCAACTGCGGAAATCGTCGAGACTGCTAAGCGCACTGGTGCGCAAGTACGTGGTCCGATCCCGCTGCCGACCCGCAAAGAGCGCTTTACCGTTCTGATCTCTCCGCACGTCAACAAAGACGCGCGTGATCAGTACGAAATTCGCACTCACAAGCGTCTGGTTGACATCGTTGAGCCAACTGAGAAAACCGTTGATGCTCTGATGCGTCTGGATCTGGCTGCTGGTGTTGACGTGCAGATCAGCCTGGGTTAATCAGGTCATTGACGATTGAGAGGTTGAAACAATGATTGGTTTAGTCGGTAAAAAATTGGGTATGACCCGTATCTTCACTGAAGACGGCGTTTCTATCCCAGTAACCGTGATCGAAGTAGAAGCAAACCGTGTTACTCAGGTCAAAGATCTGGCTAACGATGGCTACCGTGCTGTTCAAGTTACCACTGGCGCTAAAAAAGCTAGCCGTGTAACTAAGCCGGAAGCTGGTCACTTCGCTAAAGCTGGCGTAGAAGCTGGCCGTGGCCTTTGGGAATTCCGTCTTGCAGAAGGCGAAGAGTTCACTGTAGGTCAAGACGTTAGCGTTGAGCTGTTTGCTGAAGTTAAAAAAGTTGACGTAACTGGCACCTCTAAAGGTAAAGGTTTCGCAGGTACCGTTAAGCGCTGGAACTTCCGTACCCAAGACGCTACACACGGTAACTCCTTGTCTCACCGCGTTCCGGGTTCTATCGGTCAGAACCAGACTCCGGGCAAAGTGTTCAAAGGCAAGAAAATGGCAGGCCAACTGGGCAACGAACGTGTAACTGTTCAGAGCCTGGATGTAGTACGCGTTGACGCTGAGCGCAACCTGCTGCTGGTTAAGGGTGCAGTTCCGGGTGCAACCGGTAGCGACCTTATTGTTAAACCAGCTGTGAAGGCGTGAGGAGATAGCAATGGAATTAGTATTGAAAGACGCGCAAAGCGCGCTGACTGTTTCCGAAACTACCTTCGGTCGTGATTTCAACGAAGCGCTGGTACACCAGGTTGTAGTTGCTTATGCAGCTGGTGCCCGTCAAGGTACTCGTGCTCAGAAGACCCGTGCTGAAGTAACTGGTTCCGGCAAAAAGCCGTGGCGCCAGAAAGGTACCGGCCGTGCGCGTTCAGGTTCTATCAAGAGCCCGATCTGGCGTTCCGGTGGCGTAACCTTCGCTGCTCGCCCGCAGGACCACAGTCAAAAAGTTAACAAAAAGATGTACCGCGGAGCGCTGAAAAGCATTCTGTCCGAACTGGTACGTCAGGATCGTCTGATCGTTGTCGAACAGTTCTCTGTTGAAGCGCCTAAAACTAAGCTGCTTGCTCAGAAACTGAAAGACATGGCCCTGGAAGATGTGCTGATCGTAACTGGCGAACTGGATGAGAATCTGTTCCTGGCTGCGCGTAACCTGCATAAGGTTGACGTGCGCGACGCAGCAACAATCGATCCAGTTAGCCTGATCGCCTTCGACAAAGTCGTTATGACTGCTGATGCAGTTAAGCAAGTTGAGGAGATGCTGGCATGATCCGTGAAGAACGTCTGCTGAAAGTACTGCGCGCGCCGCACGTATCTGAAAAAGCATCTATGGCGATGGAAAAAACTAATACCATCGTTCTCAAAGTTGCAAAAGACGCGACCAAAGCAGAGATCGTTGCTGCTGTTGAGAAACTGTTCGAAGTTGAAGTTAAAGGCGTTAATACCTTGCTTGTTAAAGGTAAAACTAAGCGTCATGGACAGCGTATCGGTCGTCGTAGCGACTGGAAAAAAGCTTACGTCACCCTGAAGGAAGGCCAGAATCTGGACTTCGTCGGCGGCGCTGAGTAAGTCGGAGGAGAAAAACAATGGCAGTTGTTAAATGTAAACCGACATCTCCGGGTCGTCGCCACGTAGTTAAAGTGGTCAACCCTGAGCTGCATAAGGGCAAACCATTTGCTCCGCTGGTTGAAAAAAACAGCAAATCCGGTGGCCGCAACAACAATGGTCGTATCACTACTCGTCACATCGGTGGTGGTCACAAGCAGGCTTATCGTATTGTTGACTTTAAACGCAACAAAGACGGTATCCCGGCAGTTGTTGAACGTCTTGAGTACGATCCGAACCGTTCTGCGAATATCGCACTGGTTCTGTACAAAGATGGCGAACGCCGTTACATCCTGGCCCCTAAAGGCCTGAAAGCTGGCGACCAGATTCAATCTGGCGTTGATGCTGCAATCAAAGCAGGTAACACCCTGCCGATGCGCAATATCCCGGTTGGTTCTACCGTTCATAACGTAGAAATGAAACCAGGTAAAGGCGGTCAGCTTGCACGTTCTGCTGGTACCTATGTGCAGATCGTTGCACGTGATGGTGCTTACGTTACTCTGCGTCTGCGTTCTGGTGAAATGCGTAAAGTCGAAGCTGACTGCCGTGCAACCATGGGCGAAGTCGGTAACTCTGAGCATATGCTCCGCGTTCTGGGTAAAGCAGGTGCTGCTCGCTGGCGTGGTGTTCGTCCTACCGTTCGCGGTACTGCGATGAACCCAGTCGACCACCCACACGGTGGTGGTGAAGGTCGTAACTTTGGTAAGCACCCGGTAACTCCGTGGGGCGTTCAGACCAAAGGTAAGAAGACCCGCAGCAACAAGCGTACTGATAAATTCATCGTACGTCGCCGTAGCAAATAATTTTAGAGGATAAGCCATGCCACGTTCTCTCAAGAAAGGTCCTTTTATTGACCTGCACTTGCTGAAGAAGGTAGAGAAAGCGGTGGAAAGCGGTGACAAGAAGCCCCTGCGCACTTGGTCCCGTCGTTCAACGATCTTTCCTAACATGATCGGTTTGACCATCGCTGTCCATAATGGTCGTCAGCATGTTCCGGTATTTGTTTCCGACGAGATGGTCGGTCACAAACTGGGTGAATTTGCACCGACACGTACTTATCGCGGCCATGCTGCTGATAAAAAAGCCAAGAAGAAATAAGTAGGAGGAAGAGATGGAAACTTTAGCTCAACATCGCCACGCTCGTTCTTCTGCTCAAAAGGTTCGCCTTGTTGCAGACCTTATTCGCGGTAAGAAAGTGTCGCAGGCACTGGAAATTTTGACCTTCACCAACAAGAAAGCTGCGGTATTGGTCAAGAAAGTTCTGGAATCTGCCATTGCTAACGCTGAACACAACGATGGCGCTGACATTGACGATCTGAAAGTCGCGAAAATCTTCGTAGACGCAGGCCCAAGCATGAAGCGCATTATGCCGCGTGCAAAAGGTCGTGCAGATCGCATCCTGAAGCGCACCAGCCACATTACTGTGGTTGTGTCCGATCGCTGAGACTCTGGAGACTAGCAATGGGTCAGAAAGTACATCCTAATGGTATTCGCCTGGGTATTGTAAAACCTTGGAACTCTACTTGGTTTGCGAACACCAAAGAATTCGCTGACAACCTGGACAGCGATTTTAAAGTTCGTCAGTACCTGACTAAGGAACTGGCGAAGGCGTCTGTATCTCGTATCGTTATCGAGCGTCCAGCTAAGAGCATCCGTGTGACTATTCACACTGCTCGCCCTGGCATCGTAATCGGTAAGAAAGGCGAAGACGTAGAAAAACTGCGCAAGGTCGTAGCGGATATCGCTGGCGTTCCTGCACAGATCAATATCGCCGAAGTTCGTAAGCCTGAACTGGACGCAAAATTGGTTGCTGATAGCATCACTTCACAGCTGGAACGTCGTGTTATGTTCCGTCGTGCTATGAAGCGTGCTGTACAGAATGCCATGCGTCTGGGCGCTAAAGGTATCAAAGTTGAAGTTAGCGGCCGTCTGGGCGGCGCCGAGATCGCACGTACCGAATGGTATCGTGAAGGTCGCGTGCCGTTGCACACTCTGCGTGCTGACATTGACTACAACACCTCTGAAGCGCACACCACTTATGGTGTAATTGGCGTTAAAGTGTGGATCTTCAAAGGTGAGATCCTGGGTGGGATGGCTGCTGTTGAACAACCGGAAAAACCGGCTGCTCAACCTAAAAAGCAGCAGCGTAAAGGCCGTAAGTAAGGAGAGTCGCTGTGTTACAACCAAAGCGTACAAAATTCCGTAAAGTGCACAAAGGCCGCAACCGTGGTCTGGCTGCTGGTACGGATGTTAGCTTCGGCACTTTCGGTCTGAAAGCTGTTGGCCGTGGTCGTCTGACTGCACGTCAGATCGAAGCAGCACGTCGTGCAATGACCCGTGCAGTTAAGCGTCAGGGTAAGATCTGGATCCGTGTATTCCCGGACAAACCGATCACCGAAAAGCCGCTTGAAGTGCGTATGGGTAAAGGTAAAGGCAACGTAGAGTATTGGGTTGCCTTGATTCAGCCTGGCAAAGTCCTGTATGAAATGGACGGCGTACCAGAAGAGCTGGCCCGTGAAGCATTCAAGCTGGCAGCAGCGAAACTGCCGATTAAAACCACCTTTGTAACTAAGACGGTGATGTAATGAAAGCAAAAGAGCTGCGTGAAAAGAGTGTTGAAGAGCTGAACACCGAGCTGCTGAATTTGCTGCGTGAGCAGTTCAATCTGCGTATGCAAGCAGCAAGTGGCCAGCTGCAACAGACTCACCTGCTGAAGCAAGTGCGTCGTGATGTTGCACGTGTTAAGACTTTATTGACTCAGAAGGCGGGTGCGTAATGACCGATAAAATCCGTACTCTGCAAGGTCGCGTTGTTAGTGACAAAATGGAGAAATCCATTGTTGTTGCTATCGAACGTGTGGTGAAACACCCGATTTACGGTAAATTCATCAAACGTACGACCAAACTGCACGTACATGACGAGAACAATGAATGTGGTATCGGTGACGTGGTTGAAATCCGCGAATGCCGTCCACTGTCTAAGACTAAGTCTTGGACGCTTGTTCGCGTTGTAGATAAAGCTGTTCTGTAATACAGTGAGCTTTGTCTAACGAATAAACGGCTCAGTAAATGAGCCGTTTATTTTTTCTACCCATATTCAGGAACCGGTGTTATAATGCCGCGCCCTCGTTTATGGGGCTTTTTAACGACCTAATTATGGGTCCCGAAGTAGTAGTTGACATTAGCGGAGCACTGAAATGATCCAAGAACAGACTATGCTGACCGTAGCCGACAACTCCGGCGCGCGTCGCGTAATGTGTATCAAGGTTCTGGGTGGCTCGCACCGTCGCTACGCAGGCGTCGGCGACATCATCAAAATTACCATCAAGGAAGCAATTCCTCGTGGTAAGGTGAAGAAAGGCGATGTCCTGAAAGCGGTAGTGGTGCGCACCAGGAAGGGTGTTCGTCGCCCGGACGGTTCTGTCATTCGCTTCGATGGTAATGCATGCGTTATTTTAAACAATAACAGCGAGCAACCAATCGGCACGCGTATTTTTGGGCCGGTAACTCGTGAACTGCGTAATGAAAAGTTCATGAAAATTATCTCTCTGGCACCAGAAGTACTCTAAGGAGCGAATCATGGCAGCTAAAATCCGTCGTGATGACGAAGTTATCGTGTTAACCGGTAAAGATAAAGGTAAGCGCGGTAAAGTTAAGAATGTCTTGTCTTCCGGCAAGCTAATTGTTGAAGGTATCAACCTGGTTAAGAAACATCAGAAGCCGGTTCCGGCCCTGAACCAACCAGGTGGCATCGTTGAAAAAGAAGCTGCTATTCAAGTTTCTAACGTTGCACTCTTCAATGCGGCAACCGGCAAGGCTGACCGTGTAGGCTTTAGATTCGAAGAGGGCAAAAAAGTCCGTTTCTTCAAATCTAACAGCGAAACTATCAAGTAATTTGGAGTAGTACGATGGCGAAACTGCATGATTACTACAAAGACGAAGTAGTTACAAAACTCATGACTGAGTTTAACTACAATTCTGTCATGCAAGTCCCTCGGGTCGAGAAGATCACCCTGAACATGGGTGTGGGTGAAGCGATCGCTGACAAGAAACTGCTGGATAATGCAGCAGCTGACTTGACAGCAATCTCCGGTCAAAAACCGTTGATCACCAAAGCACGCAAATCAGTTGCAGGCTTCAAAATCCGTCAGGGCTATCCGATCGGCTGTAAAGTAACTCTGCGTGGCGAACGCATGTGGGAGTTTCTTGAGCGCCTGATCACCATTGCTGTACCACGTATCCGTGACTTCCGTGGCTTGTCCGCTAAGTCATTCGATGGCCGTGGTAACTACAGCATGGGTGTCCGTGAGCAGATCATCTTCCCAGAAATCGACTATGACAAAGTCGATCGCGTTCGTGGTTTGGATATTACCATTACCACTACTGCGAAATCTGATGATGAAGGCCGTGCTCTGCTGGCAGCCTTTAACTTCCCATTCCGTAAGTAAGGTAGGGTTACTAATGGCTAAGCAATCGATGAAAGCACGCGAAGTCGTTCGCGTGAAACTGGCCGACAAATACCGCGCTAAACGCGAGGAATTGAAAGCTATCATCTCTGGTGTGAACTCATCCGACGAAGAACGTTGGGATGCTGTTCTTAAGCTGCAGTCTCTGCCGCGTGATTCCAGCCCGTCCCGTCAGCGTAACCGCTGCCGCCAAACTGGTCGTCCGCATGGTTATGTGGGCAAATTCGGGTTGAGCCGTATCAAGCTTCGTGAAGCCGCTATGCGCGGTGAAGTACCTGGCTTGAAGAAGGCTAGCTGGTAATATCCAATTGAATCACGGGAGTAAAGACAGATGAGCATGCAAGATCCAATTGCGGATATGCTGACCCGTATCCGTAACGGTCAAGCCGCGAATAAAGTTGCGGTCACCATGCCTTCCTCCAAGCTGAAATTGGCAATTGCCAACGTGCTGAAAGAAGAAGGCTATATTGAAGATTTTAAAATCGAAGGCGACATCAAGCCTGAACTGGAACTGACTCTTAAGTATTTCCAGGGCAAGGCTGTGGTAGAGAGCATTCAGCGAGTCAGCCGCCCAGGTCTGCGCATCTATAAGAAAAAAGATGAGCTGCCTAAAGTTATGGCCGGTATGGGTATTGCTGTCGTTTCTACCTCTAAAGGTGTTATGACTGATCGTGCAGCGCGCCAAGCTGGTCTTGGTGGCGAAATTATCTGCTACGTAGCCTAATTGGAGGAATAAAATGTCTCGTGTTGCTAAAGCACCGGTCGTTATTCCTGCTGGCGTAGAGGTAAAACTCAACGGTCAGGTTATTTCGATCAAAGGTAAGAACGGCGAGCTGACTCGTACAATCAACGATGCTGTTGAAGTTAAACACGCTGATAATGCACTGACTTTCGCTCCGCGCGAAGGTTTTGCTAACGCGTGGGCCCAAGCGGGTACCACTCGTGCGCTGTTAAATGCAATGGTTATCGGTGTTACCGAAGGCTTCACTAAGAAGCTGCAGCTGGTTGGTGTAGGTTATCGTGCAGCAGTTAAAGGCAATGCGGTGAGTTTGGCCCTGGGCTTCTCTCATCCTGTTGAACATGCTCTGCCAGCGGGAATCACTGCTGAATGTCCAACTCAAACTGAAATCGTGCTGAAAGGCGCTGATAAGCAGATGATTGGACAAGTGGCTGCTGATCTGCGCGCCTACCGTCGTCCTGAGCCTTATAAAGGCAAGGGTGTTCGTTACGCCGACGAAGTCGTGCGTACCAAAGAGGCTAAGAAGAAGTAAGGTAACACTATGGATAAGAAATCTGCTCGTATCCGTCGTGCGACCCGCGCACGTCACAAGCTCAAAGAACTGGGTGCGACTCGTCTGGTGATTCACCGCACGCCTCGTCATATTTATGCACAGGTTATCGCACCAAACGGTTCAGAAGTCCTGGTAGCTGCATCTACTGTAGAGAAAGCTATCGCTGAGCAACTGAAGTACACTGGAAATAAAGACGCCGCTACAGCTGTGGGTAAAGCTGTTGCAGAGCGCGCACTGGAAAAAGGTATTACGAAAGTATCCTTTGACCGTGCTGGTTTCCAATATCATGGTCGTGTCCAGGCACTGGCAGATGCTGCCCGTGATGCTGGCCTTCAGTTCTAAGGTAGAGGTGTAAGATGGCTCACATCGAAAAACAAGCTGGCGAACTGCAGGAAAAGCTGATCGCGGTAAATCGCGTATCTAAAACCGTTAAAGGTGGTCGTATTTTCTCCTTCACTGCACTGACAGTGGTTGGCGATGGTAACGGTCGCATTGGTTTTGGTTACGGAAAAGCGCGTGAAGTTCCAGCAGCTATCCAGAAAGCGATGGAAAAAGCCCGTCGCAACATGATTAACGTCGCGCTGAACCACGGCACCCTGCAGCACCCTGTTAAAGGTGTGCACACAGGATCTCGTGTGTTCATGCAGCCGGCTTCCCAGGGTACCGGTATTATTGCCGGTGGTGCAATGCGCGCCGTTCTGGAAGTCGCTGGAGTTCATAACGTTTTGGCTAAAGCATATGGTTCCACCAACCCGATTAACGTGGTTCGTGCAACTATTGATGGCCTGGCGAATATGAAGTCTCCGGAAATGGTCGCTGCCAAGCGTGGTAAATCCGTTGAAGAAATTCTGGGGTAATTGACCATGGCAAAGACTATTAAAATTACACAAACCCGCAGTGCGATCGGTCGTTTGCCGAAACACAAGGCAACGCTGCTTGGCCTGGGTCTGCGTCGTATTGGCCACACCGTAGAGCGCGAGGATACTCCTGCTGTACGTGGTATGGTCAACGCGGTTTCCTACATGGTTAAAGTTGAGGAGTAAGAGATGCGTTTAAATACTCTGTCTCCGGCCGAAGGGTCTAAGCACGCTTCAAAGCGTCTGGGTCGTGGTATCGGTTCTGGTCTCGGCAAAACCGGCGGTCGTGGTCACAAAGGTCAGAACTCTCGTTCTGGCGGTGGCGTACGTCGTGGGTTCGAAGGTGGCCAGATGCCGTTGTACCGTCGTCTGCCGAAATTCGGTTTCACCTCTCGCAAAGCAATGATCACTGGTGAGATTCGTCTCTCCGATCTGGCGAAAGTTGAAGGCGACGTAGTTGACCTGAACACGCTGAAAGCAGCAAACATTATCGGTATCCAGATCGAGTTCGCGAAAGTGATTCTGTCTGGCGAGGTTTCTCGTCCGGTAACTGTTCGCGGCCTGCGTGTCACTAAAGGCGCTCGTGCTGCTATCGAAGCTGCTGGCGGTAAAATCGAGGAATAAGTAGCAGATGGCAAAGCAACCGGGATTAGATTTTCAAAGTGCTAAAGGCGGGTTTGGCGAGCTGAAACGCAGACTGATGTTTGTTATCGGTGCGCTGATTGTGTTCCGTATTGGCTCTTTTATTCCGATCCCTGGTATTGATGCCGCTGTACTTGCCAAACTGCTTGAGCAACAGCGAGGCACTATCATTGAAATGTTTAACATGTTCTCTGGTGGTGCTCTCAGCCGTGCTTCTATCTTTGCATTGGGTATCATGCCGTATATTTCGGCATCGATTATTATCCAGCTGTTAACGGTGGTTCATCCAGCGTTAGCAGAGTTGAAGAAAGAAGGGGAGTCTGGTCGTCGTAAGATCAGCCAGTACACCCGTTATGGCACTCTGGTGCTGGCAATATTCCAGTCAATCGGTATTGCTACCGGTTTACCGAATATGCCTGGTATGCAAGGCTTGGTGTTAAACCCAGGCTTTGCATTCTACTTCACAGCTGTTGTGAGCCTTGTCACGGGGACTATGTTCCTTATGTGGCTTGGTGAACAGATTACTGAGCGTGGTATCGGCAACGGTATTTCAATCATAATCTTCGCTGGTATTGTTGCGGGTTTGCCGCCGGCCGTTGGCCATACTATCGAACAAGCAAGGCAAGGCGACCTGCACTTCCTTCTGTTGCTGTTGGTTGCAGTACTAGTATTCGCAGTGACCTTCTTCGTTGTTTTTGTTGAACGTGGTCAACGCCGCATTGTGGTAAACTACGCAAAACGTCAACAGGGTCGTCGTGTCTATGCTGCGCAGAGCACGCATTTACCGCTGAAAGTGAATATGGCTGGTGTTATTCCAGCAATTTTTGCTTCCAGTATTATTCTGTTCCCAGCAACGATTGCATCGTGGTTTGGGGGCGGTACCGGTTGGAACTGGCTGACTACAATTTCGCTGTATTTGCAGCCTGGGCAACCGCTTTATGTGTTACTCTATGCGTCTGCAATCATCTTCTTCTGTTTCTTCTACACAGCGTTGGTTTTCAACCCACGTGAAACAGCAGATAACCTGAAGAAGTCCGGTGCATTTGTACCAGGAATTCGTCCGGGAGAACAAACGGCGAAGTATATTGATAAAGTGATGACCCGCCTGACCTTGGTTGGTGCGTTGTACATTACCTTTATCTGCCTAATCCCGGAGTTCATGCGTGATGCAATGAAAGTGCCTTTCTACTTCGGTGGAACCTCGCTGCTCATTGTTGTCGTGGTTATCATGGACTTTATGGCTCAAGTGCAAACTCTGATGATGTCTAGTCAGTACGAGTCTGCATTGAAGAAAGCGAATCTGAAAGGCTACGGCCGTTAATAGTCGCTTGAGAAGTTACGGAGAGTAAAAATGAAAGTTCGTGCTTCCGTCAAGAAATTATGTCGTAACTGCAAAATCGTTAAGCGTGACGGTGTTATTCGCGTGATTTGCAGCGCCGAACCGAAGCATAAACAGCGTCAAGGCTGATTATCTCGTATATTTTTCTTGCAAAGTTGGGTTGAGCTGGCTAGATTAGCCAGCCAATCTTTTGTATGTCTATGCGTTTCCATTTGAGTATCCTGAAAACGGGCTTTTCGGTATGGGACGCATAATCTAAATAGTAGGAGTGCATAGTGGCCCGTATAGCAGGCATTAACATTCCTGATCAAAAACATACCGTGATCGCTTTAACTTCGATCTACGGTGTAGGCAAGACTCGTTCAAAGGCCATTTGTGCTGCGGCGGGTATCGCTGAAGATGTTAAGATCAGAGAGCTGTCTGAAGAACAAATCGACACGCTGCGTGACGAAGTTGCCAAATTTGTCGTTGAAGGTGATCTGCGCCGTGAAGTGAGTATGAGCATCAAGCGTCTGATGGACCTTGGTTGCTATCGCGGTTTGCGTCATCGTCGTGGTCTGCCAGTACGCGGTCAGCGTACGAAGACCAACGCACGTACCCGTAAGGGTCCGCGCAAACCGATCAAGAAATAATCGGGGTGATTGAATAATGGCAAAGGCACCAGTTCGTGCACGTAAGCGTGTAAGAAAACAAGTCTCTGACGGCGTGGCTCATGTCCATGCTTCTTTCAACAACACAATCGTTACTATCACTGATCGTCAGGGTAATGCATTGGGTTGGGCAACTGCCGGTGGTTCCGGTTTCCGTGGCTCTCGCAAGTCCACTCCGTTCGCAGCTCAGGTTGCAGCAGAGCGTTGCGCAGAAGCTGTGAAAGAATACGGTATCAAGAACCTTGAAGTTATGGTTAAGGGACCGGGTCCAGGCCGCGAATCTACTATTCGTGCTCTGAACGCCGCTGGTTTCCGCATCACTAATATTACTGATGTGACTCCGATCCCTCACAACGGTTGTCGTCCGCCGAAAAAACGTCGCGTATAACGCTCGTTTTTAGGAATGTTGGAGAAAGAAAATGGCAAGATATTTGGGTCCTAAGCTCAAGCTGAGCCGTCGCGAGGGCACAGACCTGTTCCTGAAGTCTGGTGTTCGCGCGATCGATACCAAGTGTAAAATTGAACAAGCTCCTGGCCAGCACGGTGCGCGTAAACCGCGTCTGTCTGACTATGGTGTGCAGTTGCGTGAAAAGCAAAAAGTTCGCCGCATGTTCGGTGTTCTGGAGCGTCAGTTCCGTAACTACTATAAAGAAGCAGCACGTCTGAAAGGCAACACCGGTGAAAACCTGTTGGCTCTGCTTGAAGGTCGTCTGGACAACGTTGTTTACCGTATGGGCTTTGGCGCTACTCGTGCAGAATCACGTCAGTTAGTTAGCCACAAAGCAGTTATGGTAAATGGTCGCGTTGTTAACATCGCTTCTTATCAGGTAACTCCGAATGACGTAGTTAGCATCCGTGAGAAAGCCAAAAAGCAATCTCGCGTGAAGGCCGCTCTGGAGCTGGCTGAACAGCGTGAAAAGCCAACCTGGCTGGAAGTTGATGCTGCTAAGATGGAAGGTGTGTTCAAGCGTAAGCCTGAGCGTACTGATCTGTCTGCGGACATTAACGAACACCTGATCGTCGAGCTTTACTCCAAGTAAAGCTTAGTACCAAAGAGAGGACACAATGCAGGGTTCTGTGACAGAGTTTCTAAAACCGCGCCTGGTAGATATCGAGCAAGTGAGTTCGACGCACGCCAAGGTGACCCTTGAGCCTTTAGAGCGTGGCTTTGGCCATACTCTTGGTAATGCACTGCGCCGTATTCTGCTCTCATCGATGCCGGGTTGCGCGGTGACAGAGGTTGAGATTGATGGTGTACTACACGAGTACAGCACCAAAGAAGGCGTTCAGGAGGATATCCTGGAAATCCTGCTCAACCTGAAAGGGCTGGCGGTGAGAGTTCAAGGTAAAGATGATGTTATTCTTACTCTGAATAAGTCTGGCATTGGCCCTGTGACTGCAGCCGATATCACCCATGATGGTGATGTCGAAATCGTCAAGCCGCAACATGTGATCTGCCACCTGACTGATGAGAACGCATCTATTAGTATGCGTATCAAAGTTCAGCGCGGTCGCGGTTATGTGCCGGCCTCTGCCCGAATTCATTCGGAAGAAGATGAGCGCCCAATTGGTCGTCTGCTGGTCGACGCCTGCTACAGCCCTGTAGAGCGAATTGCCTACAATGTTGAAGCTGCGCGTGTAGAACAGCGTACTGACTTGGATAAGCTGGTCATCGAAATGGAAACCAACGGTACAATCGATCCTGAAGAGGCGATTCGTCGTGCGGCAACCATTCTGGCTGAACAACTTGAAGCTTTCGTTGACTTACGTGATGTTCGTCAACCAGAAGTTAAAGAAGAGAAACCAGAGTTCGATCCGATCCTGCTGCGCCCTGTTGACGATCTGGAATTGACTGTCCGCTCTGCTAACTGCCTTAAGGCAGAAGCTATCCACTATATCGGTGATCTGGTACAGCGTACCGAAGTTGAGCTGCTCAAAACGCCTAACTTGGGTAAAAAATCTCTTACCGAGATTAAAGACGTGCTGGCTTCCCGTGGTTTGTCTCTGGGCATGCGCCTGGAAAACTGGCCACCGGCAAGCATCGCTGACGAGTAACCGGATCACAGGTTAAGGTTTTACTGAGAAGGATAAGGTCATGCGCCATCGTAAGAGTGGTCGTCAACTGAACCGCAACAGCAGCCATCGCCAGGCTATGTTCCGCAATATGGCAGGTTCACTGGTTCGTCATGAGATCATCAAGACGACTCTGCCTAAAGCGAAAGAGCTGCGTCGCGTAGTTGAGCCGCTGATTACTCTTGCCAAGACTGATAGCGTTGCTAATCGTCGTCTGGCATTCGCCCGCACTCGTGATAACGAGATCGTGGCAAAACTGTTTAATGAATTGGGTCCGCGTTTTGCAGCCCGTACTGGTGGTTACACTCGCATTCTTAAGTGTGGCTTCCGTGCAGGTGACAATGCTCCGATGGCTTACATCGAGCTGGTTGATCGCGCCGAGTCTCAAACAGAAGCTGCTGCAGAGTAATCTGTAGTAACGTGAAAAAACCGGGCTTGCCCGGTTTTTTTATATCTGAAATTCGTCCTCCCGTGCTTTTCCAGCATATCTTTATTACATCTCCAGTTATTGCAGAGTTGATTATGTGGTTACTTGATCAATGGGCAGAACGTCATATTCTTGATGCACAACGCAATGGTGAGTTTGATTCACTACCTGGGTCAGGGAAGCCTCTCGAACTTGATGATGATTCACATATCCCACTCGAATTACGAGCGGCTTGGCGTCTGTTGATAAATTCTGGTTGCTTACCTCCCGAGCTTCAACATCGTAAGGATGCTATTGAGCTTAATGATTTACTCAAATCGATAGGTCATAGCCATCCTGAATACACAGGTATCAGAAAGAAATTGCTATTACTTGAGCTCAAACTTCAGAATGCAGGAATGAGTACTGATTTCCTACATGGAGAGTATGCTGATAGATTGCTTCATAAAATTGATGAGGAATGATCATGTTTCGTATTGGAGAGTTGGCCAGACTGGCAGATGTGACGCCCGATACCATCCGCTATTATGAAAAGCAGCAAATGATGGATCATGAAGTCAGAACTGAAGGAGGCTTTCGGCTTTATAGTGAAAGTGATTTGCAGCGCCTGAAGTTTATCCGTTATGCAAAACAGTTAGGTTTCACGCTGGAAACTATCCGTGAACTACTGTCGATCCGAATCGATCCCGAGCATCACACCTGCCAGGAATCGAAGAGCATTGTGCAATCGAGATTGACAGAGGTGGAGTCCAAAATTAAAGAGCTTCAGCATATGCAGCGCTCGTTACAGAGATTAAATGATGCATGTTGTGGCACTGCCCACAGCAGCGCATATTGTTCAATCCTTGAAGCGTTGGAGCAGGGGGCTAGCCAGCGAAAAGATTAAATTGTATTTTTCAGATAAAGGCATAAAATCGCGCCGTTATTTTAATCAATTTGGAGTTTGTATGAGCAAGTATCAGCATAAGAGAGGGATCATCAAAGATAATGCCATTGAGGCATTGCTACATGACCCACTATTTCGTCAAAGAGTTGAGCAGAATAAGAAAGGGAAAGGGAGTTACCAACGTAATACAAAACATGGCAAACGAGGTAACTGGGAGGCCAGTGGCAAACAAGCAAATCGCTTTTTTACCACTGGCCTTCCTTTTTTCACTAGCGCATTCAGATTCGTTCGTTCTGCTGTTTCAGCAGGTCGCGAATTTCGCTGAGTAATACTTCTTCTTTAGTTGGTGCCGGTGGTGCTGCAGGTTCTTCGACTTTCTTACGATTCAGTTTGTTTATCGCTTTGATCGCAAGGAAAATCGCGAAGGCAACAATTACGAAATCAAAGATATTCTGAATAAATACGCCGTAATGCATCACAACGGCAGGAATATCACCCGCTGCAGGTCTTAATGTTAAAGCGAACTGTTTAAAATCCACGCCACCAATTAACAACCCAAGTGGTGGCATAATAATATCCGCAACTAATGATGAAACAATTTTCCCGAATGCGGCCCCAATAATTACACCTACTGCCAAATCCACAACATTTCCGCGCATAGCAAATTCACGGAATTCTTTTAACATGCTCATTTTTCTCTCCTTGTACCGGCTGACGTTAATAAGTCTAACAAATGATGACCCGATTGCCATTACATCAGGAAATAAGAATTCCCTGCTAATACCTTAATATTCAGAGGGTTTATTGGGTTAAGAGAATGACGGGTAGATTTTTTATCTACCCGCTAGAGGTTATAGGAAGAAAGGGCTTGGCTGGAATAGACGTTCCACATCGCTCACAAATTTCTTATCTGTCAGGAACATAATTACATGGTCGCCCTGTTCTATACGTAAATTGTCATTGGCGATCATGACATCGTTTCCCCTGACTACAGCACCAATTATCGTACCTGGCGGAAGCTTTATTTCATCAATAGAACGACCCACTACGCGTGAAGTACTTTCATCGCCATGGGCAACCGCTTCGATGGCTTCAGCCACTCCACGACGTAAAGATGATACCCCTACGATATCGGCTTTACGCACATGGCCCAATAATGCCGAAATGGTGGCTTGCTGTGGTGAAATTGCAATATCAATTACGCTGCCTTGCACCAAATCGACGTAGGCTTTACGTTGGATAAGCACCATGACTTTCTTGGCACCCATACGTTTAGCCAACATAGCGGACATAATATTTGCTTCATCGTCATTGGTGACGGCGATAAACAAATCAACTTGTTCAATATGCTCCTCGGCCAACAGTTCCTGATCGGAAGCATCACCATAGAATACGATGGTGTTTTGCAGCATTTCGGCAAGTTCGGCAGCACGCTGCGGATCACGTTCAATGAGCTTAACGCTGTAATCTTTTTCAAGACGCTGTGCCAGACCTGCCCCAATATTACCGCCACCAACAAGCATAATGCGCTTATAAGGTTTCTCGAGTCGTTGCAATTCACTCATTACGGCACGGATATGCTGAGAGGCGGCAATGAAGAAGACTTCATCTCCGGCTTCAACGATAGTCGAACCTTGCGGGCGAATAGGACGGTCGTGACGGAAAATCGCCGCAACGCGCGTTTCGATATGCGGCATATGTTCGCGCATAGTCGAAAGTGCATTTCCGACGAGTGGTCCACCGTAATAAGCTTTCACAACGGCAAGGCTTACTTTCCCTTCAGCAAAATTCACCACCTGAAGTGCACCTGGATATTCAATCAGGCGATAAATATTGTCGATTACCAGCTGTTCAGGCGCGATAAGGTGATCAATTGGCACGGCTTCGGCGTTGAATAAACGCTCGGCATCACGAACGTAATCAGGTGCACGAATTCGCGCGATTCGGTTTGGCGTATTAAAAAGCGAATATGCTACCTGACAGGCAATCATGTTCGTTTCATCAGAACTGGTTACTGCGACCAACATATCGGCATCATCGGCGCCTGCTTCACGCAAAACGCGCGGATGCGAGCCGTGCCCCTGCACAACGCGTAAATCGAACTTATCCTGCAAACTGCGTAGGCGATCCTGATTGGTATCAACAACAGTTATATCGTTGTTCTCACCTACCAGGTTTTCTGCCAGTGTGCCGCCGACCTGGCCCGCACCGAGAATTATTATTTTCATTGTTTTATAGCTTCATGAGATGAAACCTAAGACTCAGCAAACCTGAATCAGCTTTTAATTAGCTTAGCGTAAAAGAAGCCATCACCATCTTCCGGAGAAGGGAGATTCTGGATCCCTGGCATTTCTGGTGTACCTGTTTCCACCAGTTTTGCTTCTGGATGCTGCGCCAGGAATGCCGCGACTTGCTGATAGTTTTCTTCTGGCAGGATAGAACATGTGGCGTAAACCAATGTGCCACCCGATTTCAGTTTTGGCCAAATAGCTTCCAGAATCTCTTTTTGCAGTGCAGCTAATTCAGCGATGTCTCTGTCGCGACGCAACCATTTGATATCCGGGTGGCGGCGAATAACACCTGTAGCTGAACACGGTGCATCAAGAAGAATGCGATCAAATTGTTGATTACCACACCACTGTTCAGGGAAACGCCCGTCTCCTGATTTAACCTCTGCACTCATACCCAGACGTTGCAAGTTTTCGTGCACACGCTTCAGGCGCTGTTCATCAATGTCGACAGCCATCACGCGTGCTTTAGGTGCAGCTTCAAGTATATGAGTGGTTTTGCCACCAGGTGCTGCACACAAATCGAGGATCGCATCGCCATCTTGCGGATCCAGTAGATCAACACAACCTTGCGCTGAGGCATCCTGAACTGTCACCCAACCTTCTTCAAACCCCGGTAATGCGTGAACAGGAGCAGGAGTTTCAAGGCGCACTGCATCGCGATATTGTGGATGAGCATGACCTTCCAGCCCCTTTTCTGCTAATAACGCCATCCATTCTTCACGAGTATGGTGTTGGCGATTAACACGCAGCCACATAGGAGGGCGCTGATTATTGGCATCGACAATAGATTGCCATTGGCCCGGATAGGCTTTTTTCAAACGTTGCAGTAACCAGCTCGGGTGTAAGAAACGGCTTTCATGTTTAGCCGCTTCTGCCATCAGCTCTTCTTGTTGGCGCTGGAACTGGCGTAATACGCCGTTAATCAAACCTTTAAGTGATTGCTTCTTGATAGCAGCTGCCCCTTCAACTGTTTCTGCCAGAGCAGCATGAGCAGGAATGCGGGTATAAAGGAGCTGATAAAAACCTACCATAATCAAATAGTGGATGGTGCGTTGCTTGCCCGTCATCGGGCGAGACATCAATTTACCAATCAACCATTCCAACTGAGGCAGAGTGCGTAATACGCCAAAGCAAAGCTCCTGAAGCAATGCTCTATCTTTATCAGAGACTTTTTGTTGCATAGCAGGCAGGACATTACTGAGCGATTGACCTTGTTCCACAACTTGTTCAATCGTCTGTGCGGCCATACTGCGAAGATTTAATGTTTTTTTCATACGTACGCTCTGGTTTTTCGGCGCTTAAAAACAAAAATGCCCAGGTGATTGACCTGGGCGCAAAGAATTTCTTTTCTCAGGCGAGAAGTGCACCTGGCTTAAACCATTCACTGCGAGAGTTCAGGAGGTCCTGTGCAGTCATCGCTTTCTTTCCAGCAGGTTGAAGTGATTCCAGATTTAAAATCCCTTCACCAGTTGCCACCTGAATACCCTGTTTGTTGGTTTCAACAATGGTTCCGGGTGCTGCTTTAATCGGTTGGTTAATCACTGATGCCTGCCAGACTTTAACGGGCTGCCCGTCAATTTCCAGCCAACTCATTGGCCACGGATTAAAAGCGCGGATGCACCGTTCAAGTTGTGAGGCAGAAAGCGACCAGTCGATACGTGCTTCTTCCTTGCTGAGTTTTTCAGCGTACGTCACCAGCTCTTCATTTTGAACTTCAGGTTTTGCATGGCCTGTAGCCAACTGATTTAACGTTTCTAATAACCCCACAGGGCCAAGGTTTGCCAGCTTATCGTAGAGCGTTGCGCTGGTATCAGTGGCTTCAATTGGGCAGGAGAGTTTCACCAGCATATCGCCAGTATCCAGACCCACGTCCATCTGCATAATGGTCACGCCTGTTTCGGCATCACCAGCCCATAACGAACGCTGGATAGGTGCCGCACCACGCCAGCGTGGCAGCAGCGAACCATGAACATTAATACAGCCCAGGCGTGGCATATCCAGAACCGCTTTTGGCAGAATCAGACCGTAAGCTACAACCACCATGACATCAGCGTTCAAGCTGGAAACCAGTTCCTGATTTTCAGCAGGGCGCAAAGAGGCTGGTTGAAATACAGGGATATCCCTTTCAGTCGCCAGTACTTTAACTGGGCTTGGCATCAACTTTTTGCCACGCCCAGCAGGACGATCGGGTTGTGTGAATACGCCAACTACCTGGTGCTGAGAAGACAACAGCGCGTCAAGATGACGCGCTGCAAAGTCAGGAGTGCCAGCGAAAATAATACGCAGTGAATCAGACACATTATTCCCTTGTGTGATGGATTAGGCACTCTTATTCAGACGAGCCATTTTTTCCAGTTTCTGACGAATACGCTGACGCTTCAACGGCGAAAGGTAATCAACGAAGAGTTTGCCAACCAGGTGATCCATCTCGTGTTGAATACAAATGGCAAGCAGGCCATCAGCTTCCAGTTCGTATGGCTTACCTTCACGGTCCAGAGCGCGAATTTTGACTCTTTCCGCTCGAGGAACAAGAGCACGTTGTTCTGGTATGGACAGGCAACCCTCTTCGATACCAGTATCGCCACTTTTTTCCAGCAGCTCAGGGTTAATCAAAACCAGGCGCTCGTCGCGGTTTTCAGAAACATCAATCACAATGATACGTTGATGGATATCCACCTGTGTTGCTGCAAGGCCAATACCTTCCTCTGCGTACATTGTCTCGAACATATCATCGACAATCCGCTGAATCTCAGCATTCACCTCTTTGACCGGAGCCGCCACAGTGCGAAGGCGCTCGTCCGGAAAATGTAATACCTGCAAAACTGACATAAATATCCAGAGCTGTGTTCAATTGATAGAAAGATTATTACCTCTATTCTAGACATTTCCCCGCCTGATTGACAGCATCAGTGACCAATCGCAAGGATTGCTTTTATAGCTTATGGCAGGAGGAAGATATGCCACCAAAGGAGATATGGCTACGCTTGATGGCTGTTCAAAGTCTCAGTGGAGATAAGCTATTAAAAATTGCCCGTTTCTTACTAAACGAACCGGAATGCACTGTCACTCATCTCTCCAACTCTGGCTTATCTGCTCTGCAGATTTCTTATTTTCTGGAGTTTAGTGAAAAAGAGCTGGAAGCTTCACTTTGTTGGCTTGAGCAACCTAATCACCACCTGCTTACTGCGGATAGTGCCAATTATCCCGATCAGTTGCGGGCAATAGATTGTTACCCGGCAGCGCTATTTGTCGCAGGTGATATTGAGCTTCTTGCCAGTAACCAATTAGCCGTAGTCGGTAACCGTAACCTTTCTCTTTATGGCGAACGGTGGTGCCGAATGTTTTGTGAACCATTAGCTACTGCGGGATTAACGATAACGAGTGGTTTGGCTTTGGGTATTGATGCTGTAGCGCATCGCGCAGCGTTAAACGTACATGGAAAAACAGTTGCTGTTTTAGGAAATGGGCTAGCAAATCTTTACCCTAAACGTCATAAACAATTGGGTGAGCAGATTATTGCCGAGGGTGGTGCCATTATCTCTGAGTTTCCACTGAATACCACGCCATTTCCGGGGAACTTTCCACGCAGAAATCGAATTATCAGCGGCTTGAGTCGGGCTGTTTTTGTCGTGGAGGCAAGTGAGCGCAGCGGTTCTTTGGTGACTGCACGATATGCCATTGAACAAGGCCGGGAGCTTTTTGCATTACCTGGAGCAATTGGCAGCCCAGGGAGTGAGGGCCCTCACTTTCTAATTAAGCAAGGCGCTACTTTAGTGAGTCATCCTTCAGACATACTTGAGCATCTGGAAAATGAATTGCAATGGCTTCCCTCTATCCCCAAGGCCTTAATATATTCACACAATGAAGGGGATCGAACATTGCCATTTCCTGAGCTGTTGGCTAACGTAGGAGATGAGGTTACACCTGTTGACGTCGTCGCTGAACGTGCCGGCCAACCTGTGCCAGTTACGGTAGCCCAGCTACTCGAACTGGAGTTAGCAGGATGGATCGCAGCTGTACCCGGCGGCTATGTCCGATTGAGGAGGGCATGCCATGTTCGACGTACTAATGTACTTATTTGAAACCTACATCCACAACGAAGTGGAAATGCGAGTTGATCAAGATAAATTGACGCGTGATCTCGCCGATGCTGGTTTTGATCACGAAGACATTTATAACGCTCTTGTATGGCTTGAAAAGCTGGCGGACTATCAAGATGGTCTGACTGAACCCATGCAACTGGCCGCTGATCCTCTTTCTATGCGTATGTATACCGCAGAAGAGTGCCAGCGACTTGATGCAACTTGTCGGGGGTTTTTACTATTCCTGGAACAGATTCAGGTGCTGAACCTCGAAACCCGTGAAATGGTCATTGAACGAGTATTAGCGTTAGACACCGCTGAGTTCGAACTGGAAGACTTAAAGTGGGTGGTGCTAATGGTACTGTTCAACATTCCGGGGTGCGAAAATGCATATCAGCAAATGGAAGAATTACTCTTCGAAGTAAATGAAGGTATGCTGCATTAAATTAAAGCCGCGGCATGAGATGTTATGACCAAATCAGCACTGTTCACTGTGCCTAAAAATGAACCCTGTCCCCAATGTGGGGCAGGGTTAGTCATTCGTTCTGGTAAACACGGCCCTTTTCTTGGCTGTTCCCATTACCCGGAATGTGATTATGTTCGCCCGCTAAAAAGCCTGGCTGATGGCCATGTGGTTAAAGTACTTGAAGGTCAACACTGTCCTGTATGCCAGGAAAACCTGGTATTACGCCAGGGGCGTTTCGGCATGTTCATTGGTTGCAGCAATTACCCAACTTGTGATCATACCGAAGTTATCGACAAACCCGATGAAACTGCAATCAATTGCCCTCAATGCCAGAAAGGTAAATTAGTCCAAAGACGCTCTCGGTTTGGTAAAACCTTTTGGTCATGTGATAGCTATCCGACCTGTCAATTCGTCATTAATAGCAAACCAGTGGCAGGCGAATGCCCTGCGTGTCACTATCCGTTACTCATCGAAAAGAAAACGGCGCAGGGATTGAAACAATTCTGTGCCAGCAAACAATGTGGAAAGCCGGTAACGGCGGAATAAAGCTTGTGAAGACAAACCTGCAAACAGAGCAACTCCAAGAGATCGTTGCCGCCTTAAAACAACAACAAGTGATCGCTTATCCAACCGAAGCAGTGTTTGGCGTCGGTTGTGATCCTGACAGTGAGCTGGCAGTTACGCGTTTACTAGAGTTAAAACATCGCCCCGTAGACAAAGGCCTTATCCTGATAGCTGCGAGTTTCGAGCAACTTGTTCCATATATAGATAGCTCCGTGCTTTCGCAAATGCAGCGAGAAACCGTATTCTCTCGTTGGCCAGGGCCTGTGACCTTTGTTTTCCCAGCTCTTCCTTCAACACCGCGCTGGCTAACGGGTCGATTTGATTCCTTAGCCGTGAGGGTCACTGATCATCCATTGGTTCGTGATTTATGCCTGGTTTTTGGCAAACCTTTGGTTTCTACCAGTGCCAATTTATCTGGTTTACCACCTTGTCGTACGGCTGATGAAGTCCTGGCTCAATTTGGTGATGGCTTCCCGGTACTGCGTGGCGATACCGGAGGCAGGCTGAATCCGTCTGAAATTCGTGACGCTTTGACCGGCGAACTTTTCCGCCAGGGGTAATTAATGAACACCTTTGCCGTTTTTGGTAACCCAATTCAGCACAGCAAATCACCGCAAATTCATCAGATGTTTGCTGAGCAGTTAAAAATAGAGCATCCATATGGCCGTGTGTTGGCACCTGTTGATGCTTTTATTGAAACTCTTGAGCATTTTTTCCAGGCGGGCGGTAAAGGCGTCAATATTACTGTTCCTTTTAAAGAGCAAGCATTTGCCCGTGCTGATGAACTGACCGAGCGTGCTGCATTAGCCGGTGCGGTGAACACGCTTAAGCGCCTGGACGATGGGCGCCTGCTCGGCGATAACACCGATGGGATTGGTCTTTTAACCGATCTGGAGCGTTTATCGCTGATCAAACCGGGTCGGCGAATTTTACTGTTGGGGGCTGGTGGCGCGGCACGGGGCGTTTTACTACCTTTGCTCTCGCTTGATTGCTCTGTAACGATAACCAACCGGACATTTTCTCGAGCCATGGAGCTCGCACAACTATTTAGCCACACTGGCAGTATTCAGGCGTTAGAGCAGTCTGAGCTGGAGGGGCATGAGTTCGATCTTATTATTAATGCCACCTCTAGCGGCATTGCTGGTGATATTCCTGTCATTCCAACTTCGTTGCTTTCGCATAATGTTCATTGCTATGACATGTTCTATCAAAAGGGCGATACACCGTTCTTGCATTGGTGCAAACAACATGGTGTTCAACATTATGCCGATGGTTTAGGAATGCTGGTGGGTCAGGCTGCACATGCCTTTTTCTTGTGGCACGGTGTGTTACCAGAAATCGCGCCAGTAATAGAGAAGCTAAAGCAGGAAATGTCGAAGTGAACCAGTCGATCCAGTTTCCCGATCGCGAGCAATGGGACGATCAACTTCTGGCGGTCTGCTTTCCTGCATTAGTAAATGGCTTTCAGATGATGTGCGGTATTACCGGGGAAACTATCGCCAGCCGTTATGGTGGCGATAATAAAGAATCATGGCTCGAGCTCTTTCGTCTTAATCGTTGGGATTTGGAAGACGAAGCAGAGGAGTTAATTGCAACTGGTGAACATGACAATCAAAGCTGCGTTTGGCTTTCCTGATCAAGATACTCATCTTTCCAGCGAACGTAGTTATTGGCTGAGTATTTTAAGCCTTCCAGTTCTCCAGCCGTAAGAGGGCGGATCTGCTTTACTGGGCTACCCAGATAAAGGAAGCCGCTCTCAAGACGTTTATTTTGCGGCACCAAACTTCCTGCACCGATCATTACATCGTCTTCTATTACTACACCATCCAGCAAAATCGATCCCATTCCTACGAGCACGCGGTTACCGATCGTGCAGCCGTGCAGCATGACCTTATGTCCCACAGTCACATCTTCACCGACAATAAGTGGATTGCCTTCCGGGTTATAGGAAGATTTATGCGTTACATGCAACACACTCCCATCCTGAATATTGCTACGAGCACCAATAGCCACATAGTTAACGTCGCCACGGATAGCAACTAGTGGCCAAATGCTCACATCATCAGCAAGACGCACGTCACCAATCACAACACTTGAACTATCAAGCATCACTCTTTGGCCAACTTCAGGATAGGTTTTTTGAAAAGGACGTAATACTGCAGACATAAATACCTCTGAAAGTTCTCTTCGTAGATTGACTGTGGCTGCTTTCTTAACCGATGGCAAGGAGGTAAAGCATCAAAAATAAGGCGAATTGGACATGATCGCAGCGAAAAGGGCGAAAACTAATCAGTCGGAAGAAAAGATCGAAAAAAGGGTTGTGCTATAAAAAGAGATCCCTATAATGCGCCTCCATCGACACGGAACATGTGAACAACATCACAGAGTAACGGCGGCGATGAGAGTCAAATATCCTGAAATTAAGGGTTGACTCTGAAAGAGGAAAGCGTAATATACGCCACC
>NZ_JAJSOS010000021.1:0-27418 GCF_021283185.1 Buttiauxella cochleicola | reverse complement strand
CTGGCACCATCGAACTGCCAGAAGGCGTTGAGATGGTAATGCCGGGCGACAACATCAAAATGGTTGTTACCCTGATCCACCCAATCGCGATGGACGACGGTCTGCGTTTCGCAATCCGTGAAGGCGGTCGTACTGTAGGCGCGGGCGTTGTTGCTAAAGTTATCGCTTAATCGCTGATAACATTTGACGCAACACGCATGAAAAGGGCATCATTTGATGCCCTTTTTGCACGCTCTCTGTCCAGAACCTGGCTCATCAGTGATTTTTTACTCATAATCATTGCTGAGACAGGCTCTGAAGATAGCGTTATACCGAATAGTGCCTGAAAAGAGCCATTCGGTCTGGTTTTGCCTCGCGTATGCGGGGCAAAAATGTTTGTCTGAATTATTGTGACGGGTTGGTTTATGAGTGCGAATACCGAAGCTCAAGGAAGCGGGCGCGGCCTGGAAGCGATGAAGTGGCTGGCAGTTGCTGCTCTGCTGATTGCGGCGATCGTGGGCAACTACATTTATCGTGATGTATCTCTGCCTCTGCGTGCCCTGGCAGTGGTTGTTCTGATTGCTGCAGCGGGTGGTGTCGCGCTGTTAACGACGAAAGGCAAAGCAACAGTTGCTTTCGCCCGCGAAGCGAGAACCGAAGTTCGTAAAGTGATTTGGCCAACTCGCCAGGAGACTTTACACACCACCTTAATCGTGGCAGCAGTTACAGCTGTAATGTCACTGATTCTGTGGGGGCTGGATGGTATTCTCGTCCGCCTGGTTTCTTTTATTACTGGCCTGAGGTTCTGAGATGTCTGAAGCCCCTAAAATGCGCTGGTACGTCGTTCAGGCGTTTTCCGGTTTTGAAGGCCGCGTAGCAACATCGCTGCGTGAGCATATCAAATTGCACAACATGGAAGAGTTGTTTGGTGAAGTCATGGTCCCGACCGAAGAAGTGGTCGAAATCCGTGGTGGCCAACGTCGCAAAAGCGAACGTAAATTCTTCCCGGGCTATGTTCTGGTCCAGATGGTTATGAATGACGCGAGCTGGCACTTAGTGCGTAGCGTTCCGCGCGTGATGGGTTTCATTGGCGGTACTTCTGACCGTCCTGCACCAATCAGTGACAAAGAAGTTGATGCGATTATGAACCGCCTGCAGCAGGTTGGTGATAAGCCGCGTCCGAAAACGCTGTTTGAACCAGGCGAGATGGTACGTGTCAGCGATGGTCCATTTGCTGACTTTAACGGTGTAGTTGAAGAAGTAGATTACGAAAAGAGCCGCTTGAAGGTTTCTGTATCTATCTTCGGTCGTGCTACACCGGTTGAGCTTGATTTTGCTCAAGTAGAGAAAGCCTAGTAATTAGGTTGTAAAAGCAGCGATTAATCGTTGCACAGGGCGCGAGATTGGAATACAATTTCGCGCCTTTTGTTTTTATGCGTCTTGTGCGCGTAGAACGAATTATTCACGGGGAGCCTTCATTGTTTAAGGCGCTATAACCCACTAGAGGAAATTAAGATGGCTAAGAAAGTACAAGCCTACGTCAAGTTGCAAGTTGCAGCTGGTATGGCGAACCCAAGTCCACCAGTTGGTCCAGCTCTGGGTCAGCAAGGTGTTAACATCATGGAATTCTGTAAAGCGTTTAACGCCAAAACTGAATCTATGGAGAAAGGTCTGCCAATTCCGGTTGTTATTACCGTTTATGCTGACCGTTCTTTCACTTTCGTTACTAAAACTCCACCGGCTGCTGTTCTGTTGAAGAAAGCTGCAGGTATCAAGTCTGGTTCCGGTAAGCCGAACAAAGACAAAGTGGGTAAAGTGACCCGTGCTCAGGTGCGTGAAATCGCAGAAACCAAAGCTGCGGACATGACTGGTTCTGACGTTGAAGCGATGACTCGCTCCATCGAAGGTACTGCTCGTTCCATGGGCCTGGTAGTGGAGGATTAAGAAATGGCTAAACTGACCAAGCGCATGCGCGTGATCCGTGACAAAGTTGATGCAACTAAACAGTATGACATCAACGAAGCCGTTGCTCTGCTCAAAGAGCTGGCCACTGCGAAATTCGTAGAAAGCGTTGACGTTGCTGTAAACCTCGGCATTGACGCTCGTAAATCTGACCAGAACGTACGTGGTGCAACTGTACTGCCGCACGGTACTGGCCGTTCAGTTCGCGTAGCCGTATTTGCCCAAGGCCCTAACGCTGAAGCAGCTAAAGCTGCTGGCGCTGAGCTGGTAGGTATGGAAGATCTGGCTGACCAGATCAAAAAAGGCGAAATGAACTTTGACGTTGTTATCGCATCTCCAGATGCAATGCGCGTTGTTGGTCAACTGGGCCAGGTTCTGGGTCCACGTGGCCTGATGCCTAACCCGAAAGTTGGTACTGTAACTCCTAACGTTGCTGAAGCGGTTAAGAACGCTAAAGCTGGTCAGGTTCGTTACCGTAACGACAAAAACGGCATCATTCACACCACCATCGGTAAAGTGGATTTTGACACTGACAAACTGAAAGAAAACCTGGAAGCTCTGCTGGTTGCGCTGAAAAAAGCTAAACCATCTCAAGCTAAAGGCGTTTTCATTAAGAAAGTTAGCCTGTCTACCACTATGGGTGCAGGTGTTGCGGTCGACCAATCTGGTCTGAGCGCAGTAGTGAACTAAGATTCACTGCTTTACGCGGGCGAAAGATTAGTCTAAAATCTTACGCCCGTTGCCTTGCAATGCAGGGCACAAAGAATTTTCGGTTGGAGCCTGGCCTTATCCAGGCCTCCGTCCAAGACCGCAGGTGTTTCGCAAGAGACTTAATTGCCTGCGTAGACGGTGACAGAACCTGAAGAATATTTTTGATAGTCTTTGGCTTGTTTCTGCTCACCGTATGTCGACGTTCATTATCGTTTTGGTAATGAATGAAGTGAGTTCCGGGGGAAACCCCGGCTAATATCCAGGAGCAAAGCTAATGGCTTTAAATCTTCAAGACAAACAAGCGATTGTTGCTGAAGTCAGCGAAGTAGCCAAAGGTGCGCTGTCTGCGGTTGTTGCGGATTCCCGTGGCGTGACCGTAGGTAAAATGACTGAACTGCGTAAAGCAGGTCGTGAAGCTGGCGTTTACATGCGTGTTGTTCGTAACACCTTGCTGCGCCGCGTTGTTGAAGGTACTCAGTTTGAGTGCCTGAAAGACACGTTTGTTGGTCCAACCTTGATTGCATATTCTATGGAACACCCGGGCGCAGCTGCTCGTCTGTTCAAAGAATTCGCTAAAGCGAATGCAAAATTCGAGGTTAAAGCTGCAGCCTTTGAAGGTGAGCTGATCCCGGCGGCCCAGATCGATCGCCTGGCAACTCTGCCAACTTACGAAGAAGCAATCGCACGCCTGATGGCAACCATGAAAGAAGCCTCTGCAGGCAAATTGGTTCGCACTCTGGCTGCTGTACGCGATCAGAAAGAAGCTGCTTAATAGCGCTTTCCTTTCTAACGCATCTGCTTACGTATAAACTTATTCTGATTTTCAGGAACAATTGTTATGTCTATCACTAAAGATCAAATCATTGAAGCAGTATCCGCTATGTCTGTAATGGACATTGTTGAACTGATTTCTGCAATGGAAGAAAAATTCGGTGTTTCCGCTGCTGCTGCTGTTGCAGGCCCTGCTGCTGCTGCTGAAGCTGTAGAAGAGAAAACTGAGTTCGACGTTATTCTGAAAGCTGCTGGCGCTAACAAAGTTGCAGTTATCAAAGCAGTACGTAGCGCAACTGGCCTGGGCTTGAAAGAAGCTAAAGACCTGGTTGAATCCGCTCCAGCTGCGCTGAAAGAAGGCGTGAGCAAAGATGACGCAGAATCTCTGAAGAAAACTCTGGAAGAAGCTGGCGCTGAAGTTGAAGTTAAATAAGCCAACCTTTCCGGTTGCAGCCTGAGAAATTAGGCTGATGGCTGGTGACTTTTTAGTCACCAGCCTTTTTGCGCTGTAGGGTACCAGTAGCGTTTCACACTGTTTGACTGCTGGTTTCCTTTCAATGTTTGTCTCTATCTACGCCTTAATATACTACGACTTTCTACACCGGGAGTTCCGGGGTAAAGCGTGGCGAAATGGTTTAAGAGTGATAGAAACAGGTATTGCGGAGAGTGTTCCACTTTCCGGTCCACAAAATAGTGTTGCACAAACTGTCCCCTTGTCGGGCAGATGGGTCGACTTGTCAGCGAGCTGAGGAACCCTAATGGTTTACTCCTATACCGAGAAAAAACGTATTCGTAAGGATTTTGGAAAACGTCCACAAGTTTTGGACATTCCTTATCTCCTTTCTATCCAGCTTGACTCGTTCCAGAAGTTTATCGAGCAAGATCCTGAAGGCCAGTACGGTCTGGAAGCAGCTTTCCGTTCCGTGTTCCCTATTGCAAGCTACAGCGGTAACTCTGAGCTGCAATATGTGAGCTATCGTCTGGGTGAGCCGGTATTTGACGTTAAAGAATGTCAGATCCGCGGCGTGACGTATTCCGCTCCCCTGCGCGTTAAACTGCGTCTGGTGATCTACGAGCGTGAAGCGCCGGAAGGCACCGTTAAAGATATTAAAGAACAAGAAGTTTACATGGGTGAAATTCCACTCATGACAGATAACGGCACCTTCGTTATTAACGGTACTGAGCGCGTTATCGTTTCTCAGTTACACCGTAGCCCAGGTGTGTTCTTTGATAGTGACAAAGGTAAAACCCACTCTTCTGGGAAGGTGCTGTATAACGCACGTATCATCCCTTACCGTGGTTCCTGGCTGGATTTCGAATTCGACCCGAAAGACAACTTGTTCGTACGTATTGACCGTCGCCGTAAATTACCAGCGACCATTATTCTGCGTGCGTTACAGTTCACCACTGAGCAGATTCTTGATCTGTTCTTTGAGAAAGTTAATTTCGAAATCCGTGACAACAAGCTGCAGATGGAATTGGTGCCAGAACGCCTTCGTGGTGAGACTGCATCCTTTGACATCGAAGCTGACGGCAAGATCTATGTCGAAAAAGGCCGCCGTATTACTGCGCGCCATATTCGTCAGCTGGAAAAAGACGATATCAAGCTTATCGAAGTTCCGGTTGAATACATTGCTGGTAAAGTTGCGGCTAAAGACTACGTTGATGCATCGACTGGCGAACTGATTTGCCCGGCGAACATGGAACTGTCTTTGGATCTGTTAGCTAAACTGAGCCAGTGTGGTCATAAGCGTATCGAAACGCTGTTTACCAACGACCTGGATCACGGTGCATACATTTCTGAGACCATCCGTGTCGACCCAACCAGCGATCGCCTGAGCGCGCTGGTTGAAATCTATCGCATGATGCGTCCTGGCGAGCCACCAACTCGCGAAGCAGCTGAAAACCTGTTCGAGAACCTGTTCTTCTCTGAAGACCGTTATGACTTGTCTGCGGTTGGTCGTATGAAGTTCAACCGTTCTCTGCTGCGTGATGAAATCGAAGGTTCAGGCATCCTGAGCAAAGACGACATCATCCAGGTTATGCGTAAGCTGATCGGTATTCGTAACGGTCAGGGCGAAGTGGATGATATCGACCACCTCGGCAACCGTCGTATCCGTTCCGTAGGCGAAATGGCGGAAAACCAATTCCGCGTTGGCCTGGTACGTGTAGAGCGTGCGGTTAAAGAGCGTCTGTCTTTGGGCGACCTCGATACCCTGATGCCTCAGGATATGATCAACGCCAAGCCTATCTCTGCTGCGGTCAAAGAGTTCTTCGGTTCCAGCCAGCTGTCTCAGTTCATGGACCAGAACAACCCGTTGTCTGAGATTACGCACAAGCGTCGTATCTCCGCACTTGGCCCGGGTGGTTTGACCCGTGAGCGTGCAGGCTTCGAAGTACGTGACGTACACCCAACCCACTACGGTCGTGTATGTCCAATCGAAACTCCTGAAGGTCCGAACATCGGTCTGATCAACTCCCTGTCTGTTTATGCACAGACTAACGAATACGGTTTCTTAGAAACTCCGTATCGTCGCGTTGTTGAAGGTGTTGTAACTGACGAAATCCATTACCTTTCTGCAATTGAAGAAGGTAACTACGTTATCGCTCAGGCTAACACCAATCTGGACGAAGAAGGCCGTTTCGTAGACGACCTGGTAACTTGCCGTAGCAAAGGCGAATCCAGCTTGTTCAGCAACGACCAGGTTGACTACATGGACGTTTCTACCCAACAGGTAGTTTCCGTCGGTGCGTCCCTGATCCCGTTCCTGGAACACGATGACGCCAACCGTGCATTGATGGGTGCGAACATGCAACGTCAGGCCGTTCCAACTCTGCGTGCTGATAAGCCGTTGGTTGGTACTGGCATGGAACGTGCTGTTGCCGTTGACTCCGGTGTTACTGCGGTTGCTAAACGTGGCGGTACTGTTCAGTACGTTGATGCGTCTCGTATCGTTATCAAAGTTAACGAAGACGAAATGCTGGCTGGTGAAGCTGGTATCGACATCTACAACCTGACCAAATACACCCGTTCGAACCAGAACACCTGCATCAACCAGATGCCATGTGTTTCTCTGGGCGAACCTGTTGAACGTGGCGATGTGTTGGCAGACGGTCCGTCTACTGACCTCGGTGAACTGGCTCTTGGCCAGAACATGCGCGTAGCGTTCATGCCGTGGAACGGTTACAACTTCGAAGACTCCATCCTCGTATCCGAGCGTGTTGTTCAGGAAGATCGTTTCACAACTATTCACATCCAGGAACTGGCATGTGTGTCTCGTGACACTAAGCTTGGGCCTGAAGAGATCACTGCAGACATCCCTAACGTGGGTGAAGCAGCTCTCTCCAAACTGGATGAATCCGGTATCGTTTATATCGGTGCTGAAGTGACCGGTGGTGACATTCTGGTTGGTAAGGTAACGCCTAAAGGTGAAACCCAGCTGACTCCAGAAGAGAAACTGCTGCGTGCAATCTTCGGTGAGAAAGCGTCTGACGTTAAAGACTCTTCTCTGCGCGTACCAAACGGTGTTTCCGGCACCATCATCGATGTGCAAGTCTTTACCCGCGATGGCGTGGAAAAAGACAAGCGCGCGCTGGAAATCGAAGAAATGCAACTGAAGCAGGCGAAGAAAGACCTGACTGAAGAACTGCAAATCTTTGAAGCTGGTTTGTTTGCTCGTATCCATGCTGTGCTGGTTGCTGGCGGTGTTGAAGCTGAGAAGCTCGACAAATTGCCACGCGATCGCTGGTTGGAACTGGGTCTGACTGACGAAGAGAAGCAAAACCAGCTCGAACAGCTGGCAGAGCAGTACGACGAGCTGAAGCACGAGTTTGAGAAGAAACTTGAAGCTAAGCGCCGCAAAATCACTCAGGGCGATGACCTGGCACCTGGCGTGCTGAAAATCGTTAAAGTGTATCTGGCCGTTAAACGTCAGATCCAACCTGGTGACAAGATGGCAGGTCGTCACGGGAACAAAGGTGTTATCTCCAAGATCAACCCGATCGAAGATATGCCTTACGATGAAAACGGCACGCCGGTAGACATCGTACTGAACCCGCTGGGCGTACCATCTCGTATGAACATCGGTCAGATTCTGGAAACCCACTTGGGTATGGCTGCTAAAGGCATCGGCGAGAAAATCAACGCTATGCTGAAGAAGCACGAAGAAGTTTCCAAGCTGCGCGAATTTATCCAGAAAGCATACGACCTGGGTTCAGATGTTCGTCAGAAAGTTGACTTGAACACCTTCACCGACGATGAAGTTCTGCGTCTGGCTGAGAACCTGAAAAAAGGTATGCCGATTGCTACTCCGGTATTCGACGGTGCAAAAGAGTCGGAAATCAAAGAGCTGTTGCAACTGGGTGGCCTGCCGACTTCCGGTCAGATCACTCTGTTTGATGGCCGTAGCGGTGAGCAGTTTGAGCGTCCAGTAACCGTAGGTTACATGTACATGCTGAAACTGAACCACTTGGTTGATGACAAAATGCATGCGCGTTCTACCGGTTCTTACAGCCTTGTTACTCAGCAGCCGTTGGGTGGTAAAGCTCAGTTCGGTGGTCAACGCTTCGGTGAGATGGAAGTGTGGGCACTGGAAGCATACGGTGCTGCTTATACCTTGCAAGAAATGCTGACTGTTAAGTCTGATGACGTTAATGGCCGTACCAAGATGTATAAAAACATCGTGGATGGTAACCATCAGATGGAACCAGGCATGCCGGAATCCTTCAACGTACTGTTGAAAGAAATCCGTTCGCTGGGTATTAACATCGAGCTGGAAGGCGAGTAATCACTCGTATCTGCTGTACTGGTTACAGGATGTCCGGGTCACACCGGACGTCTCTGAGAAGTCTCACTCCGACGGGAGCTAATCCGTGAAAGACTTACTTAAGTTTCTGAAAGCGCAAACTAAGACCGAAGAGTTTGATGCGATCAAAATTGCTCTGGCATCGCCAGACATGATCCGTTCTTGGTCGTTCGGCGAAGTTAAAAAGCCGGAAACCATTAACTATCGTACGTTCAAACCAGAACGTGACGGTCTGTTCTGTGCTCGTATTTTTGGGCCAGTAAAAGACTATGAGTGCCTGTGCGGTAAGTACAAGCGCCTGAAACACCGTGGTGTTATTTGTGAGAAGTGTGGCGTTGAAGTTACCCAAACTAAAGTGCGCCGTGAGCGCATGGGTCACATCGAGCTGGCTTCCCCAACTGCACACATTTGGTTCCTGAAGTCACTGCCGTCTCGTATCGGCTTGCTGCTGGATATGCCACTGCGTGATATCGAACGTGTACTTTACTTCGAATCATATGTGGTAATCGAAGGCGGGATGACCAACCTCGAGCGTCGTCAGATCCTGACTGAAGAGCAGTATCTTGATGCGCTGGAAGAGTTCGGTGACGAATTCGATGCGAAGATGGGTGCGGAAGCTATTCAGGCCTTGTTGAAAAACATGGATCTGGAGCAAGAGTGTGAAACTCTGCGTGAAGAGCTGAACGAAACCAACTCCGAAACCAAACGTAAAAAGCTGACCAAGCGTATCAAACTGCTGGAAGCGTTCGTTCAATCTGGTAACAAACCAGAGTGGATGATCCTGACCGTTCTGCCGGTTCTGCCGCCAGATCTGCGTCCATTAGTTCCGCTGGACGGCGGTCGTTTCGCAACGTCGGATCTGAACGATCTGTATCGTCGCGTTATCAACCGTAACAACCGTTTGAAACGCCTGCTGGATCTGGCTGCTCCTGACATCATCGTACGTAACGAAAAACGTATGTTGCAGGAAGCGGTAGATGCCCTGCTGGATAACGGCCGTCGCGGTCGTGCCATCACCGGTTCTAACAAGCGTCCTCTGAAATCTTTGGCCGATATGATCAAAGGTAAGCAGGGTCGTTTCCGTCAGAACTTGTTGGGTAAACGTGTTGACTACTCCGGTCGTTCTGTAATCACCGTAGGTCCATACCTGCGTCTGCATCAGTGCGGTCTGCCTAAGAAAATGGCACTGGAGCTGTTCAAACCGTTCATCTACGGCAAGCTGGAACTGCGTGGTCTTGCTACCACCATTAAAGCTGCGAAGAAAATGGTTGAGCGCGAAGAAGCTGTCGTTTGGGATATCCTGGACGAAGTTATCCGCGAACACCCGGTACTGCTGAACCGTGCACCAACTCTGCACCGTTTGGGTATCCAGGCATTTGAGCCAGTACTGATCGAAGGTAAAGCTATCCAGCTGCACCCGCTGGTTTGTGCGGCATATAACGCCGACTTCGATGGTGACCAGATGGCAGTACACGTTCCACTGACGCTTGAAGCTCAGTTGGAAGCGCGTGCGCTGATGATGTCTACCAACAACATCCTGTCACCAGCGAACGGCGAGCCAATCATCGTTCCTTCTCAGGACGTTGTATTGGGTCTGTACTACATGACCCGTGACTGTGTTAACGCCAAAGGCGAAGGCATGGTGCTGACTGGCCCTAAAGAAGCTGAGCGTATCTATCGCGCAGGTCTGGCCTCTCTGCATGCGCGTGTAAAAGTGCGTATCACTGAATATGAAAAAGGCGAGAACGAAGAGTTCGTTGCCAAAACCAGCATTATCGACACTACCGTAGGTCGTGCGATTTTGTGGATGATCGTACCGAAAGGTCTGCCTTACTCCATCGTCAACCAGGCGCTGGGCAAGAAGGCAATCTCCAAAATGCTGAACACTTGTTATCGTATTCTGGGCCTGAAGCCTACGGTAATCTTTGCTGACCAAACGATGTACACCGGCTTTGCTTATGCAGCGCGTTCAGGTGTATCCGTTGGTATCGATGACATGGTCATCCCTGCGAAGAAAACTGAAATCATCTCTGAAGCGGAAGCTGAAGTTGCTGAAATTCAGGAACAGTTCCAGTCTGGTCTGGTAACAGCCGGCGAACGCTATAACAAAGTAATCGATATCTGGGCTGCGGCGAACGATCGTGTATCTAAAGCGATGATGGACAACCTGCAAACCGAATCCGTTATTAACCGTGACGGCGTCGAAGAGCAGCAAGTTTCCTTCAACAGCATTTACATGATGGCCGACTCCGGTGCTCGTGGTTCTGCAGCACAGATTCGTCAGTTGGCTGGTATGCGTGGTCTGATGGCTAAGCCAGATGGCTCCATCATCGAAACGCCAATCACCGCGAACTTCCGTGAAGGTCTGAACGTACTCCAGTACTTCATCTCCACGCACGGTGCTCGTAAAGGCTTGGCGGATACCGCACTGAAAACTGCGAACTCCGGTTATCTGACGCGTCGTCTGGTTGACGTTGCACAGGATCTGGTTGTTACCGAAGACGATTGTGGCACCCTCGAAGGTATCACGATGACTCCGGTTATCGAAGGCGGCGATGTTAAAGAACCACTGCGCGACCGCGTTCTGGGCCGTGTAACGGCTGAAGATGTGATCAAGCCGGGTACTGCAGACATCCTGGTAACCCGTAACACCCTGATCGATGAGCAGTGGTGTGACGTGTTAGAACTTAACTCTGTTGATAGCGTGAAAGTACGTTCTGTTGTTGGTTGTGAAACCGACTTCGGCGTGTGTGCACACTGCTATGGTCGCGACCTGGCACGTGGTCACATCATCAACAAAGGTGAAGCTATCGGGGTTATCGCGGCACAGTCCATCGGTGAACCAGGTACTCAGCTGACGATGCGTACGTTCCACATCGGTGGTGCGGCATCTCGTTCTGCTGCTGAATCCAGCATTCAGGTTAAGAACAAAGGTAGCATCAAGCTCAGCAACGCGAAGTCGGTTGTGAACTCTGCCGGTAAACTGGTAGTGACTTCTCGTAACACTGAACTGAAACTGATTGATGAATTCGGTCGTACTAAAGAGAGCTATAAAGTTCCTTACGGTGCGGTAATGGGTAAAGGTGATGGCGAGCAGATTGCAGCGGGCGAGACCGTAGCAAACTGGGATCCGCACACAATGCCAGTCGTCTCCGAAGTAAGTGGTTTCATCCGCTTTACTGACATGGTTGATGGCCAGACCATTACTCGTCAAACTGACGAACTGACAGGCTTGTCATCTCTGGTTGTTCTGGATTCTGCAGAACGTACCGCGGGTGGTAAAGATCTGCGTCCAGCACTGAAAATTGTTGATGCTCAAGGCAACGACGTTCTGATCCCTGGTACAGATATGCCAGCTCAGTACTTCCTGCCAGGTAAAGCGATTGTTCAGCTGGAAGATGGTACTCAGATTCACTCTGGTGACGCGCTGGCGCGTATTCCACAGGAATCAAGTGGTACCAAGGACATCACCGGTGGTCTGCCACGCGTTGCTGACCTGTTCGAAGCACGTCGTCCGAAAGAGCCTGCTATCCTTGCTGAAATCAGCGGGATCATCTCCTTCGGTAAAGAAACCAAAGGCAAACGCCGTCTGGTTATCTCTCCACTCGACGGCAGCGATGCTTACGAAGAGATGATTCCTAAGTGGCGTCAGCTGAACGTGTTCGAAGGCGAAGTTGTAGAACGCGGTGACGTTGTTTCCGATGGTCCAGAATCTCCGCACGACATTCTGCGTCTGCGTGGCGTGTATGCTGTGACTCGTTACATCACCAACGAAGTGCAGGACGTTTACCGTCTGCAAGGCGTTAAGATTAACGATAAACACATCGAAGTAATCGTGCGTCAGATGTTGCGTAAAGCAACCATCGTTAACGCTGGTAGTTCTGACTTCCTGGAAGGTGAGCAGGCTGAATACTCTCGCGTCAAGATCGCTAACCGCGAACTGGAAGCGAACGGCAAGATCAACGTGTCCTTCTCACGCGATCTGCTGGGTATCACCAAAGCCTCTCTGGCAACCGAGTCCTTCATCTCCGCGGCATCGTTCCAGGAGACAACTCGTGTGCTTACCGAAGCAGCTGTTGCGGGTAAACGTGACGAACTGCGCGGCCTGAAAGAGAACGTTATCGTCGGTCGTTTGATCCCTGCTGGTACCGGTTATGCGTACCACCAGGATCGTATGCGCCGTCGTGCAGCGGGCGAAGCGCCAGTTGTACCTCAGGTCACTGCAGCAGATGCAACTGCCAGCCTGGCAGAATTGCTGAACGCAGGTAATCTGGGCGGTAACGATAACGATTAATCGTTAGAGACGCCAAAAACAAAAACCGCTCGAAAGAGCGGTTTTTTTATGCCTGAAATCTGAAGCGTTAAAACTGAAAGGAACGAAAAATCAGTTAGCTAGCGGTAGGCGGCGATACAGTTCAATCATGTCTTCGGCCAAATCCTGAATCACCATCGCGTTCATCAGGTGGTCCTGGGAGTGTACGGTAATCAAGTTAACCGGCAGTTTGCCAGAGCCTTCATCTAACCCGATAAGTTGGGTCTGAATTTTATGCGCATGTTTCACAAACTCACGAGACTCTTCCATCGCTTGTTGAGCTGCTACGAAATCCCCTTTACGGGCCATTTGCAGAGCTGTCAGTGCCTGGCTGCGCGCGCTACCGGCATTAACCAACAATTCCATGATAATCGTTTCTAAATCATCCACGTCTTATGACTCCATCATTTTCAAAGCTTTCTCGAGCACAACATCGCCTTTCATCATGCCGTAATCCATCATGTCGATAACAGCAACCGTTTTACCCATCGGCTCTGCAATCGCTTGAAGCTTGGCGTGTTCGTATTTAACCTGTGGACCCAGCAGCACGATATCGGCGGTGTCGATATTGTCTTTAAATTCTGCAACCGGCACTGCCTTGATTGAGACTTCAATACCTTTCTTCTGAGCGGCGTCCTTCATACGTTGGACCAAAATGCTAGTCGACATACCCGCTGCACAACACAAAACGATATTCTTCATAGATCTGCTCTCAGTGTCCGTTGGATACACAGATAATTATCCGTGACGCCCCGGTACAACAACCGCTTTGCAGTGATTGTGTGTGAGGTGTCACAAAAGAAACTTAGATAGACTGAAACCGGTTACATTTTGCGTTTCCAGCCAAGTCAGCCTGATTAGCTAAAATGAACTCTCCCCAGAAAACTATCCCAATCTTTCCACACAGGTTGTAAGCCTGAGCGTGTTAATGCCTCAGCTACTTCCACCGGAGTGCGCCCGTCGTGCGGTGCAAACTGCTCAAGCTCAGGGTGATTATCGGCGTACCCTCCGGGCTGAGTTTTAGAGAACGCACTCACATTGTTGATGGCGAGTGGGATCATATGATCCCGGAACCACGGTGATTCACGAGTAGAAAGTGAAAGCTCGACATCGGGAGAAAGCAGGCGAAACGCGCATATCACCTGCACCAGTTGGCTTTCTGTCATTACCGATGCCGGTTCTACGCCGCCTGCACAGGGGCGTAATCGCGGAAATGAAATCGAATAACGGCTTTGCCAGTAGTTTTGCTGAAGCCATAGTAAGTGCTCTGCCACCATAAAACAGTCGGTGCGCCAGCTGTCCGATAAACCAATCAACGCGCCGAGACCTATTTTATCTATCCCCGCGCGGCCAAGCCTGTCCGGCGTTTCCAGGCGCCAGAAGAAATCCTGCTTATTTCCGCGCAGATGATGCTGCGCATATACCGCCTGATGATAGGTTTCCTGGTAAACCATCACACCATCCAGACCGAGGGTTTTCAGTTCGGCGTATTCATGCTCGTCCAATGGCTGCACCTCCATTTGCAGCGAGCTGAACTGGCGGCGAATGGCCGGAAGATGCTGCCGGAAATAGTCCATTCCCACTTTAGTTTGGTGTTCGCCTGTCACCAACAGCAAATGCTCAAAGCCTAGTTTGCGAATCGCCTCGCACTCTCGCCCAATCTCTTGTTCATCCAGCGTTTTACGTTTGAGCTTGTTACTCATCGAAAAACCGCAATAAGTACAATCGTTAGCGCAGAGATTCGAGAGATAAAGCGGCACATAAAAACTCACCGTGTTACCAAAACGCTGGCGGGTTAATTGCTGTGCGCGCTGGGCGAGCGGTTCGAGATAGTAGCTGGCGGCAGGGGAGAGCAGTGCCATCAGGTCGTCGCGGGTGAGTTTGCGTGCGCTCAATGCTCGCTCCACATCGGCTCCCGTTTTGCTGTTGATGCGAAGGGTTATATCGTCCCAGTCCAGTTCACGCCAACGGTCGGTGAAGGTTTGTGCCATCACAAGACCTCCTGGCTGAATTGCAGAAACTGGGTTAACGGGCTGGAAGCTTGCGCCTGCTGGTGGCGTGCTCCTAAACCTGATTGAGCGGCAATTGCTCCTGCTTCAACGGCCATGCGGAAAGCGTGGGCCATTTGAATGGGATCTCGCGCAACTGCAATGGCGGTATTCACCAGTACCGCTGAAGCACCCAATTCCATGGCTTCAGCGGCATGGCTTGGCGCACCGATGCCTGCATCAATTACAACCGGCACGCGAGCCTGGTCGATAATAATTTCTAAAAACGCGCGGGTTTGTAAGCCCTGATTCGAACCAATTGGCGCTCCAAGCGGCATGACCGCCGCGCATCCCGCGTCCTCCAGTCGTTTGCACAAAACCGGATCGGCACCGCAATAAGGCAATACCACAAAACCCAGTTTGACGAGCTTCTCAGCCGCTTTCAGCGTTTCGATGGGATCGGGCAGCAAATAGCGGGTGTCGGGGTGGATTTCCAGTTTTACCCAATGCGTACCAAGCGCTTCACGGGCCAGTTGAGCGGCAAAAATCGCTTCTTCCGCCGTTTTGGCTCCGGATGTATTCGGTAGTAACTGCACGCCCGCTTCAAGCAATGGCGCGAGGATCGCATCGTTATGGTTACGCAAATCGACACGTTTCATTGCCATTGTCACCAGTTGGGAACCGGAGGCGCGAATGGCCTCGACCATCACCTGCGGCGAAGAGAATTTCCCGGTACCGGTGAATAATCGTGACGAGAAAGTTTTATCAGCAATCTGTAGCATGTTAACCCCCGGCTATGGCCTGAAAAAGCAAGATTTTGTCGCCATCATTCAAGAAATGTGTCTCCCATTGCTCGCGTGGAACGATAGTCTGGTTGATGGCCAGTGCGATCCCTGGCCTCATTAAACGCAACTGTTCCAACAAATTTTCCAGCGTCAGGTTATCTGGGCAATGCATTGGTTCGTCGTTAAAGTGGATGTGCATCTAGCCCTCCGCATACCGGGCAATTAGCTGCTTTTTGCATTGCGAGGGAGCGCCAGCTGTGTTGGCGGGCGTCGAACAGGCGCAAAGTCCCGGCAGCGGGAAGCATGCCACTTATCACTTTTATGGCTTCAAGTGCCTGCAATGTTCCCATGACTCCAACCACCGGGCCGATAATGCCTGCGGTGCGGCAATTGCGTTCCGGTTCGTGTTCATCAGGCCAGACGCAGCGATAACAGCCGTTTTCCCATGGTGGCGTAAGAACCATCAGTTGCCCGCCAAACCCCACCGCGCTGGCGGAAATCAACGGTTTGTTATGCGCAACGCACGCAGCGTTAATCCCATGCCGCGTCGCCATGTTATCGCTACAATCGAGCACCAGATCGGCGTTCTTTACCGCTATGTTCAACGTTTCTCCCGCTAAACGCTCGCTAATAACCTGGAGCGTAATATCCGGGTTAAGCTTCTGAAGATGGCGTTGGGCGGCCAGCGATTTCGGCTGTTCCAAATCCTGAGAGGTAAACAGAATCTGGCGCTGTAAATTACTGATATGCACGTTGTCATCGTCGGCGAGAATCAAAGTACCCACGCCCGCAGCAGCAAGATATAACGCGGCTGGTGAACCTAGCCCGCCAAGCCCGACGATTAAGACTTTGCTGGCGAGCAGTTTTTGCTGCCCTTCAATAGCGATGTCTTCCAGCAACAGCTGGCGGCTGTAACGCATGAAATCTGCATCATTCATCGCCAGCTCCCACAAGTTCAAGAAGCTGAGCGGTAGCCGCTCGCCAGTCGGCGGCCTGTGTGATTGCGCTGACGACCGCGACACTTCCAACGCCCGTTGCGAGTACAGCAGGAACGCGCTCAATGCTTATTCCACCGATGGCGACAGTCGGGTAATCGCCCAGCGTTTTGATGTGGGCTGCGAGTTGCGAAAGCCCCTGTGGAGCGGACGGCATCTGCTTGGTTTGAGTTGGAAAAACATGCCCCAACGCGATGTAAGAAGGGCACGCCATTAGTGCGCGATCCATTTCCATATTGTCGTGTGTTGAAAGCCCGAGGCGCAGGCCGGCATCGCGAATGGCATCCAGATTCGCCACATCCATATCTTCCTGGCCCAGGTGAATACCGTATGCGTGATGCTTTATCGCCAGTTGCCAGTAATCGTTAATAAACAGACGCGCTTCATAGCGTTTGCCAAGTTCGATAGCCGCCGCAATATCGGCTTCCACTGCTTCGTCGCTTTTATCCTTGATGCGCAGTTGAATGGTGCGCACGCCAGCTTCAAGCAGACGGGCAATCCACTCAACGCTATCCACCACCGGATACAAACCCAGGCGTTGGGGAACGGCTGGAAATGCAGTTGTGTTCATCACACTTCCTCCTGACGCAGATAAATTTCGCCACCTTTTGCCCGGAAGGATTGCGACATATCGTCCATGCCTACTTCTATGGCTTGCTTAGCCGCGAAATCGCGGACTTCCTGGGATATTTTCATCGAGCAGAATTTTGGTCCGCACATTGAACAGAAGTGCGCGACTTTGCCGGATTCCTGCGGTAGCGTTTCATCGTGATAGGCGCGAGCGGTGAAGGGATCGAGAGCCAGGTTAAACTGGTCTTCCCAGCGGAATTCAAAGCGGGCTTTCGACATGGCGTTATCGCGGATTTGCGCTCCAGGGTGACCTTTTGCCAGATCTGCGGCATGCGCCGCAATTTTGTAGGTAATCAGCCCCTGTTTCACATCTTCTTTATTCGGCAGGCCGAGGTGCTCTTTTGGCGTGACGTAGCACAGCATCGCGCAGCCGAACCAGCCAATCATGGCCGCGCCAATCCCTGATGTGAAATGGTCGTAACCGGGCGCAATGTCAGTGGTCAACGGGCCAAGAGTGTAGAACGGCGCTTCGTGGCAATGCTCTAGTTCTTCGGTCATGTTGCGGCGGATCATCTGCATCGGCACATGTCCCGGGCCTTCAATCATTACCTGTACATCGTATTCCCAGGCAATTTTGGTCAACTCGCCAAGCGTATGCAGCTCAGAGAATTGCGCTTCATCGTTGGCATCCTGAATGGAGCCAGGGCGCAGGCCGTCACCCAGTGAGAGTGAAACGTCATAAGCGGCACAGATTTTGCAAATTTCGCGGAAGTGTTCATACAGGAAGTTTTCCTGATGATGCGACAGGCACCATTTCGCCATAATCGATCCTCCGCGTGAAACAATTCCGGTCAGGCGTTTGGCGGTCATCGGCACATAGCGCAGCAAGACTCCGGCGTGAATAGTAAAGTAATCCACACCTTGCTCGGCCTGTTCCAGAAGTGTGTCGCGGAACATTTCCCAGGTCAGGTCTTCGGCGATGCCGTTTACTTTTTCTAGTGCCTGGTAGATTGGCACGGTGCCGATTGGCACAGGGCTATTACGCAAAATCCATTCGCGGGTTTCGTGGATATAGCGGCCGGTAGAAAGATCCATCACGGTGTCTGCGCCCCAGCGCGTTGACCAGACCAGTTTTTCCACTTCTTCTTCAATGGAGGAGGTGACCGCTGAGTTGCCGATATTGGCATTCACTTTGACAAGGAAATTACGGCCGATAATCATCGGTTCCGATTCGGGGTGGTTGATGTTGGCAGGGATAATTGCCCGGCCTGCGGCGACTTCGTCACGTACAAACTCAGGGGTAATATTTTCCGGCAGGCGCGCGCCAAAACCCTGCCCTGGATGCTGGTGGCGTAACACTTCATCGCGAACGCGTTCGCGGCCCATGTTTTCACGGACGGCGATAAACTCCATTTCCGGCGTCACAATTCCCTGACGTGCATAGTGCAGTTGTGTAACGATTTTCCCAGCTTTAGCGCGCTTAGGCGTGAGTTGTGTTTCAAAACGCAATTCGTCCAGGCCGTCATCAGCCAGGCGCTCTTTGGTATATGCAGAGCTACGATCGGTCAGTGTTTCGCAATCATCACGCTCGCTAATCCAGCTTTCACGCAGTGGTGGAAGCCCGCGCAGAACGTCGATACTGATTGCCGGGTCGCCATACGGACCCGAAGTGTCATACACCGGTATCGCATCGTTAGGGGTGAACAGAGGATTTTCTTTCGTACCGCCCGTTGCTGTTGGGCTGAGTTGAATTTCGCGCATCGGTACGCGGATATCATCGCGTGAGCCAGTGAGATAAATGCGTTGGGAATTAGGGAAAGCAGTACCTTCCAGCGTATTGATAAAATGCTGGGCAGCAGCGCGTTGTTCGCGGCGGTTTGGTTTTTTTTCAGTAATAGACATAGCTCATTCCAGTAAATATCAAGGAGTGGCTTGTCAGAACAACGGAGGAGTAATGAATGTGGGGCGCCCGCGTACGGGTGAACCCAAAAGCAGAATTACTCTTGTTCCCTTCGCAGGTATTAGCCTGATCAGGTTCCGCGGATCCCGAATTAACGGTCTCAGCCGGTGTTCAATTAAACACTCGGCACTCCGACAAGATAAACCCGTATTGCTACGGGTCGTTATGTAAACTACTCGTTAACAGCGCAGAACTCAAGCCGGACGTGCAAGGCTGCCGGTATCGTTAGCACTGTCATTTATATCGTGGTCGTAAGCTAACTGAATGAGTTTATCTTCCAGTGAAAAACGTGATTCCAGCGCTTCACCGATGCCGGATAACGCTTTCTGGAACTCAATATAGTTATCATCATCGATAGCACTTTCGAGATGCGAATCGTAAAAATCCATAATGTGCTGGGTGTTGGCTTCAAGCTGCGGATAAAGATGAGTTGCGGCTAAAAGTGGGCTGCTACCTTCCATTTCGCTGATAATGCGTTCATAAATATTGAAATGACCGGCAGAAAGATAATCCACCAAATTATGGCAAAAGTTATCCAGAGCCTTTTCATTGAGCGCGGTATGGGATTCCTTGTTAGGCTTGATCCCAACCATATTGTAATAAGCCACCAATAAATGTTTGCGGGCATGTAGCCATTGGTCGATTAACTCATTACTACCACCGACGCGCTCAGTCAGATTTTCTAACTGGTTAAGCATGATTGACTCCGTGATTCCGTGAGTAAAAGATGTAACGCAAACGTACCCAAAATTGTTACGACCATTTGTTTATACCAGCGAACTCGGGGATGTGCACCAGGTTATGGAACGTGTAATTCAAAAGTTAGATCAGGGCTGGTTTATCGTCAGTCATGAACAAAAATTGTGGTTGCCGAAAGGTGAGCTACCTCACGGAGCGGCACAAGATTTTCAGCTTGATGGTGCGGTTGGGATGTCTATCGGCGAGTGGGAAAATGAGCCGGTGTGGTTAGTGCGGCAACATCGCCGTGCGGATATGGGCTCAGTGCGCCAGGTTATTGACCAGGATCCAGGGTTATTTCAACTTGCTGGTCGTGGCGTGCAGTTGGCGGAGTTCTATCGCTCGCATAAGTTTTGTGGCTACTGTGGCCATGAAATGCACGTCAGCAAAACCGAATGGGCGATGCTGTGTAACCATTGTCGTGAACGCTACTATCCACAAATTTCACCGTGCATCATCGTGGCTATCCGTCGTGACGACCATATCCTGCTTGCTCAGCACACACGCCATCGCGGTGGGGTTTATACCGTGCTGGCCGGGTTTGTCGAAGTTGGAGAAACCCTCGAGCAGGCAGTGGCGCGTGAGGTGATGGAAGAGAGCAGCATTCGCGTGAAAAACTTACGTTATGTCACCTCGCAACCCTGGCCGTTCCCGCAATCGCTGATGACCGCGTTCATGGCGGAATATCACAGCGGTGACATTAAAATCGACCCGAAAGAGTTAATTGATGCGGGCTGGTATCGCTATGACCAACTTCCGTTATTACCGCCACCGGGTACGGTGGCTCGTCGCCTGATTGAAGACACTGTCGCCCTGTGTCGGGCAGAGTATGAATGACGTGGTAAACTGGCGGAATGTATTTAGAGTTCCAGCCAAAGGAAATGCAAAATGACTGAACTGAAGAACGATCGTTACCTGCGGGCGCTGCAACGCCAGCCTGTAGATACCACGCCAGTATGGATGATGAGGCAGGCAGGTCGTTACTTGCCAGAATACAAAGCGACACGTGCGCAGGCCGGCGATTTTATGTCGCTGTGCAAAAACGCTGACCTGGCTTGCGAAGTGACTTTGCAGCCGCTGCGTCGCTACAAGCTTGATGCGGCGATCCTCTTCTCCGACATCCTCACCGTGCCGGATGCGATGGGGCTTGGCCTCTATTTTGAAGCGGGTGAAGGCCCACGTTTCCGCTCGCCAATTACCAGCCGTGCTGATGTTGAAAAGTTGCCAATTCCCGATCCGGAAGATGAACTGGGCTATGTGATGAACGCGGTGCGTACTATTCGCCGTGAACTAAAAGGCGAAGTGCCGCTGATTGGTTTCACCGGCAGCCCATGGACGCTGGCAACCTACATGGTCGAAGGCGGCAGCAGCAAAGCGTTTACCGTGATCAAAAAGATGATGTATGCCGACCCGCAAGCGCTGCATCTTCTACTCGATAAGCTGGCGCAAAGCGTCACGCAGTACCTGAATGCGCAAATCAAAGCGGGCGCACAGTCGGTGATGATTTTCGATACCTGGGGCGGCGTGCTGACCGGGCGTGATTATCAGCAGTTCTCTCTCTACTACATGCATAAAATCATCGATGGCCTGCTGCGTGAAAATGAAGGCCGCCGAGTGCCTGTGACGATGTTCACCAAAGGCGGCGGTCAATGGCTGGAAGCAATGGCTGAAACGGGATGTGATGCGCTGGGGTTAGACTGGACGACTGACATCGCCGATGCTCGCCGTCGCGTCGGTCATAAAGTGGCGTTGCAGGGCAATATGGACCCATCCATGTTGTATGCACAGCCGGCACGCATTGAAGAAGAAGTGGCGACTATTCTGGCTGGGTTCGGTAAAGGTGAAGGCCACGTGTTTAACCTGGGTCATGGCATTCACCAGGATGTTCCGCCAGAACACGCGGGTGCATTTGTTGAAGCAGTGCACCGTTTGTCGAAGCCGTATCACGAGTAAGGATCAGTGATGGATCTTGCATTCTTGCGCGCACAACAAATCGAACTTGCTTCACAGGTGATCCGTGAGGATCGTCTTGAGCAGGATCCTCCCAGGTTAATCGCCGGGGCTGACGTTGGGTTTGAGCAGGGCGGTGAGGTTACACGAGCCGCCATTGTATTATTGCAATATCCTTCCCTTGAACTGGTTGAATATCAGGTGGCGCGTGTCGCCACCTCAATGCCTTATATCCCCGGTTTCCTCTCGTTTCGCGAATATCCTGCACTGCTTGCCGCTTGGGAAATGCTGTCGCAAAAACCAGATCTGCTTTTTGTTGATGGCCATGGTATTTCGCACCCACGGCGTTTGGGCGTAGCCGCCCATTTTGGCCTGCTGGTGGATGTACCGACGATTGGCGTTGCCAAGAAACGTCTGTGTGGGAAGTTTGAACCGTTATCTGAAGAACCTGGTTCATGCCAGTTGCTGAGCGACAAAGGTGAAGCGCTTGCGTGGGTGTTACGCAGTAAAAAGCGCTGCAATCCGTTGTTTGTCTCCACAGGTCACCGTGTAAGCCTTGATACGGCCTTGCTATGGGTGAATCGCTGTCTGTTGGGTTACCGCTTACCTGAACCCACTCGCTGGGCAGATGCTGTGGCATCGGGTCGCCCGGCTTTCACGCGCTGGCAAGCAATTCAGGGGTGATTAAGGTAAACTGCCGCTAATATTCCGTCTTTGAGACATCGCTATGTTACAAAACCCAATCCATCTGCGCCTGGAGAAACTGGAAAGTTGGCAACATGTCACTTTCATGGCTTCTTTATGCGAACGTATGTATCCGAATTACGCCATGTTCTGCCAGCAGACTGAATTTGGTGATCCTCAGTTGTATCGCCGTATTCTCGACTTGATTTGGGAAACATTGACGGTCAAAGATGCGAAAGTAAACTTTGACAGCCAACTCGAGAAACTCGAAGAAGGCATTCCGTCTGCCGACGACTATGATATTTACGGTGTCTACCCGGCGATTGATGCATGCGTTGCGCTTAGCGAATTACTTCACTCACGTCTTTCAGGGGAAACTCTGGAACATGCCATTGAAGTCAGTAAGGCATCAATCACCACGGTTGCCATGCTGGAAATGACCCAGGCTGGTCGTGAAATGACCGACGAAGAGCTCAGAGCAAACCCGGCTGTTGAAGAAGAATGGGACATCCAATGGGAGATTTTCCGCCTGTTGGCTGACTGTGAAGAACGCGATGTTGAGCTGATCAAAGGGCTCCGCGCGGACTTGCGTGAAGCGGGTAGCAGCAATATTGGTATAAATTTGCAGCAGTAAGACAGCAAAACGTGACTTACAGTCCGAATTGTCACCCCTGAAGGCTTCCAATTAGCCCCCCGTCTGGTCTACATTTGTGGGGCGAAAAAAAGTGGCTATCGGTGCGTGTATGCAGGAGAGTGCTTTTTTGGCATTTCCGTCGCACTCGATGCTTAGCAAGCGATAAACACATTGTAAGGATAACTTATGAACAAGACTCAACTGATTGATGTAATTGCTGACAAGGCTGATCTGTCTAAAGTACAGGCTAAAGCTGCTCTGGAATCCACCCTGGCTGCAATTACTGAGTCTCTGAAAGAAGGTGATGCTGTCCAACTGGTTGGTTTCGGTACCTTCAAGGTAAACCACCGTGCTGAGCGCACTGGCCGCAACCCACAGACTGGTAATGAAATCAAAATCGCCGCAGCTAACGTGCCGGCATTTGTTTCAGGCAAAGCACTGAAAGACGCTGTTAAGAGCTAATAGTGTCAGTGAACAGTTTTAGCAGAGGGGCGTTTACGCCCCTTTTGTTTGTCTGCCGTCCTTTGGGCGTGCTGGCAGGCACAGTGCTGCTAATGGCATGCAGCAGCCAACCTCCTATCCCACCATTTACCGCGAGCGGTTATATTGCCGATCAGGGTGTGGTGCGCATCTGGCGTAAAGACAATAGCGATGATGGCAGCATCCATATGCTTGCGGTGTTTAGTCCGTTGCAGAAGGGGGTGACGTCTAGCAATGATTACCGTTGGCAGGGCGAGCAACTTGTCTCAATTGAGATGACGATTCAGAGCCAACCTCCAGAGCATGTAAAAGTACGTTTTGACGATCACGGTGAGCTGAGCTTCATGCAGCGTGAAGTGAATGGTCAAAAGCAGCAGCTTTCTAATGACCAAATCGCCTTATATCAGTATCAGGCGAGTCAGACTAAAGCGACCAGCGAAGCATTGCGCATTGGGCGTGTTGTGTTGCGACAGGGCCGCTGGCACAGCAATGGCACCGTGACAACCTGTGAAGGTGAGACAATCGAGCCTAAACTCGACAGCATATCGCTTACTCATATTGCGAATCGGCAGCGTCATTCATCAATGGATGTCAGTATTGCCTGGCTTGAAGCGCCGGAAGGATCACAGCTGTTACTGGTTGCGAACCAGGACTACTGTAGCTGGCAGCCTAAACCTACTACGTTCTAAATAGAAAAACCGCCACGAGGGCGGTGTTAAATATCACTGCGAGTTTCGAGTCTTACTTCGCGTTTTCACGCTCAATAGCACGATAGCCAATATCTGAACGGCTGAAACTGCCATCCCAATGGATATCCTTCATAAGCTCATACGCACGTTGCTGCGCTTGTGCGACAGTGTCGCCTAAGGCGGTCACACACAGAACGCGCCCACCGTTAGTCACAACCATATCGTCTTCACGCAATTTCGTTCCGGCGTGGAACACCTTGCCGTCTGCGACTTCTTCAAGTGGCAAACCATGAATTACATCACCGTTACGGTAATCAGCAGGGTAGCCGCCAGCCGCCATCACCACACCCAGAGATGGGCGCTCATCCCACTTAGATGTCGTCACATCAAGCTTGCCATCACATGCAGCGAGGCACAGCTCAACCAGATCTGATTGCAGGCGCAGCATGATTGGCTGGGTTTCAGGGTCGCCAAAGCGGCAGTTAAACTCGATAACCTTCGGGTTACCTTGTTTGTCGATCATCAGCCCTGCATAAAGGAAACCGGTGTAGGTATTCCCTTCAGCCGCCATACCGCGCACGGTTGGCCAGATAACCAGGTCCATTGCACGCTGGTGGACTTCATTAGTCACTACCGGAGCCGGGGAGTACGCACCCATGCCGCCAGTATTCGGGCCGGTATCACCATCGCCAACCCGTTTATGATCCTGGCTGGTGGCCATCGGCAGCACATTCTTACCGTCAACCATCACAATGAAACTGGCTTCTTCACCATCAAGGAACTCTTCCACCACGATACGGTGCCCGGCGTCGCCGAATGCGTTACCCGCCAGCATATCGTTAACGGCGGCTTCGGCTTCAGCGAGCGTCATCGCCACAATCACGCCTTTGCCTGCAGCCAGACCGTCGGCCTTAATCACAATCGGCGCGCCTTTTTCACGGACGTAAGCCAGTGCAGGTTCCACTTCGGTGAAGTTCTGGTATTCAGCAGTTGGGATTTTATGGCGAGCCAGGAAATCCTTGGTGAAGGCTTTGGAGCCTTCTAACTGCGCAGCACCCTGAGTTGGGCCAAAGATTTTCAGGCCAGCCGCACGGAAGGCATCAACCACGCCAATCACCAGCGGCGCTTCTGGGCCAACAATCGTCAGGTCGATTTTTTCGTTTTGTGCAAAACTCAACAGCGCGGGAATGTCCGTCGGGCTAATCGCCACGTTCTGCAAAGCAGGTTCCAGAGCCGTGCCCGCATTGCCTGGAGCAACAAATACCGTGCGCACTAATGGTGACTGTGACGCTTTCCAGGCCAGCGCGTGTTCGCGACCGCCATTGCCTATTACTAATACTTTCATTTATAGACGCTCCAGGATTAATGGCGGAAGTGGCGCATGTCGGTAAAGATCATGGCGATCCCGTGTTCGTCAGCGGCGGCGATCACTTCGTCGTCGCGGATTGAACCGCCAGGCTGAATAACACAGCTCACACCAACTGCCGCTGCGGCATCAATACCGTCACGGAATGGGAAGAAGGCATCGGATGCCATTGCGGAGCCTTTTACTTCCAGGCCTTCATCGGCAGCTTTGATACCAGCAATTTTGGCGGAGTAAACACGACTCATCTGACCGGCACCTATACCAATAGTCATATTCTCGCGGGCATAGACAATCGCATTGGACTTCACGAACTTCGCTACTTTCCAGCAGAACAGCGCATCACGCAGTTCTTGGTCGGTTGGCTGGCGCTTGCTGACAACACGCAGGTCTGCGGCAGTAACCATACCCAGATCGCGATCCTGTACTAACACACCGCCGTTAACGCGTTTGAAATCCAGACCCGGAATACGCTGCTGCCACTGGCCGCAAGTCAGAACGCGAACGTTTTGCTTAGCCGCTGTGATCTTCAGCGCTTCGTCGCTGGCTGATGGCGCGATAATCACTTCGACGAACTGGCGGGAGATAATCGCCTGCGCGGTTTCGGCATCCAGTTCACGGTTGAACGCGATGATGCCGCCGAATGCAGAAGTTGGGTCGGTTTTATAGGCGCGGTCGTATGCATCTAATAAGGAATCGCTGACAGCCACACCGCATGGGTTGGCATGCTTCACGATAACGCAGGCAGGTTCGCTAAACTCTTTCACACATTCCAGCGCGGCATCGGTATCAGCGATGTTGTTATAAGAGAGCGCTTTGCCCTGAACCTGAGTTGCGGTGGCAACGGAAGCTTCTTTAATTTCTTCTTCTATATAGAAGGCTGCTTGCTGGTGGCTGTTTTCACCGTAACGCATATCCTGCTTCTTAATGAAGTTCAGGTTTAGCGTGCGAGGGAAGCGGCCGGAAGGATCTTTGCTTTCGCCATGGTAGGCAGGAACCATGCTACCGAAGTAGTTGGCGATCATGCTGTCGTAAGCGGCGGTGTGTTCGAAAGCCTTAATAGCCAAATCGAAACGTGTCTCGAGCGTCAGAGATCCTTCATTAGCATCCAGCTCGCTAATAATCGCTTCGTAGTCGCCGCTCTTTACTACGATTGCCACGTCTTTATGGTTCTTCGCCGCGGAGCGCACCATGGTTGGGCCGCCGATATCGATATTCTCTACCGCATCTTCTAAAGAGCAGCCTTCGCGGGCAACAGTCTGGGCAAACGGATAGAGGTTGACGACAACCATATCGATTGGGGAGATAGCGTGTTGTTCCATGATCGCATCATCCTGGCCGCGACGACCCAGAATGCCGCCGTGGACTTTTGGATGCAGGGTTTTGACGCGTCCATCCATCATCTCCGGAAAACCGGTGTAGTCAGAGACTTCGGTTACCGGCAGGCCAGCTTTAGCCAGCAGATGAGCGGTTCCGCCAGTGGACAGCAGCTCCACGCCACGTTGGGAGAGCGCCTGGGCGAATTCGACGATACCGGCTTTGTCAGAAACACTGAGCAGAGCGCGGCGTACAGGACGACGTTGTTGCATGGTTTGATCCCTTAGCTTTGGTTCGCATATAGAAGAGCGTTAGCTGAATTTTAGTTATTTTCCCTAAAACTCAGCTAACGCCCCAAAACGGGGCGTCCATTTATTGCGGGTGCATTGTAGCGAAAACGTTTGCGTCACGCTCGCAAAATTTAGGACTTCATCACGAATGTGGATAACTTTGTGCACAACTGCGTATAAGGCGGGGTTTTGCTGGGGATTGCAGCAGTCAGTCAAATTAACGCATATTTAGGGTTGCAGCCTCAAGAGAACTCCCTATAATGCGCCTCCATCGACACGGAACATGTGAACAACATCACAGAGTAACGGCGGCGATGAGAGTCAAATATCCTGAAATTAAGGGTTGACTCTGAAAGAGGAAAGCGTAATATACGCCACCTCGAGTTAGCAAGCGAAAGCGCGCAACTCACTGCTCTTTAACAATTTATCAGACAA
>NZ_JAJSOS010000020.1:0-32048 GCF_021283185.1 Buttiauxella cochleicola | reverse complement strand
TTACAGCAACGCAGCGATGCTAAAACTCCCCTCGAGGCGTGAGCGTGAATATGCAAGGGAAGTGAGAGAAAAAAGGTCGAAATATCCCTTAAAAAACAATGCCGGCCACCTTAAGTGACCGGCATTAACCTGCGGGTCGCTTTTTTTATACCTGCAAAACATGGTGCTGTGAGATTGCCCAAAACATTCTGGAAAGTTCCTTCGAGGAATATTTGGTATGCTCATAATTCATGATGTGATCGGTAGCACATTTTAAGCTTTAATTGTATGATGAATGCGTTTCTTAAAGGGTAATCACCATGCGTAACTTGCTCACCGTAATTTGGCAGTACCTGAGATCTTTTATATTAATTTACATATGCTTATATGCAGGCATTGCAATCTCTTCGCTGCTACCAATCACCATTCCCGGCAGTATTATTGGCATGTTAATTCTGTTTGTTTTGCTGTCTCTGCAAATCCTGCCAGCCAAGTGGGTTAAGCCAAGCTGCCATCTGCTTATTCGTTATATGGCGCTGTTGTTTGTACCGATTGGCGTGGGCGTTATGCAGTATGTCGATATCATAAGACAACAATTTGGTCCGGTGGTGGTTTCCTGTTTTATCAGTACCTTAGTGGTATTAGTGGTCGTAAGCTGGAGTTCTCATTTAGTGCACGGTGAGCGCAAAGTAGTCGGTGAAAACGAGGGCGAAACAAAATGATGCATCATATCTGGTGGTCTTTACCTTTAACGCTGGTGACTTTCTTCCTCGCCCGCCAAATCGGAATGCGTTATAAGTCGCCGCTGCTGAACCCATTATTAGTTTCAATGATTGTGATAATCCCCATTCTGGTGTTTACCGGTACGCCATACGATCACTATTTTTCGGGCAGTAAAGTATTAAACGATTTACTGCAACCGGCGGTTGTTGCCCTCGCCTTCCCGCTTTACGAACAGCTTCATCAGATTCGCGCGCGCTGGAAATCCATTATTACCATCTGTTTTATTGGCAGCATGGTGGCGATGGTGACCGGGACATCCGTTGCATTATTAATGGGCGCAACACCGCAAATCGCGGCGTCAATCTTGCCTAAGTCCGTCACCACGCCGATTGCGATGGCGGTTGGTGGCAGCATCGGCGGTATCCCCGCAATTAGCGCCGTATGCGTGATTTTCGTCGGTATTCTTGGCGCAGTATTTGGCCACACCCTTTTAAACTTGATGCGTATCTCAACCAAAGCCTCACGCGGCCTGTCAATGGGAGCGGCATCTCATGCTCTGGGGACTGCTCGTTGCGCTGAAATGGATTTCCAGGAAGGTGCGTTCAGCTCTCTGGCTCTGGTCATTTGCGGCATCATGACGTCACTTATTGCCCCGTTCTTATTCCCGGTGCTTTTGGCTATGTTTGGTTAAAACTTGCGAGAGATCGCGCAATTTCGTTCTTTATTTCATATGTTGCATTTGTATTTAGATAAAGATCACATATAAAGCCCATACAGATCCGTAAACTGCGGTTCAATTACTTGTTATGAGGCTACTACTTATGCGCTCACGTTTTCAGGCTGCTCTCGCACAGCTCCCGACTTCTCTGCAAGCCGCTTTGCAACCTCTGATTGCTGATTCTCACTTCCCGGCAATGTTTAGTGCAACGGAAGTAGATTCACTGAAAGCCCAGACTGGACTGGATGACGACGCACTAGCATTCGCTTTGCTACCGCTTGCAGCCGCCTGTGCTCGTGCTGATTTATCTCAGTTCTATGTTGGTGCCGTGGCTCGTGGTGTAAGCGGTAATCTCTATTTTGGCGGCAATATGGAGTTTCTTGGCTCCACCATGCAGCAGACCGTTCATGCCGAGCAAAGCGCGATTACCCATGCGTGGATGCGCGGGGAAAAAGCTCTTGCTGCAATTACCGTTAACTACACGCCTTGTGGACACTGCCGCCAGTTTATGAATGAACTGAACAGCGGGGTGGCATTGCGCATTAACCTTCCAGGCCGCAAACCTGCAACCCTGGGCGACTATTTGCCTGATGCCTTTGGCCCTCGCGATTTAGAAATCAAAACATTACTGCTTGATGCAATGGACCATGGTTTTGCATCGCACGGTGATGAATTAAGTCAGGCGGCTATTGCGGCAGCTAACCGCAGCCATGCGCCATACAGTAACGCGCCTTCTGGTGTGGCACTGGAAATGCGCGATGGAACTATTTTCAAAGGAAGTTATGCTGAAAACGCAGCATTCAACCCTTCCCTGCCGCCACTGCAAGCTGCATTGAATCTGCTTAGCCTCTCAGGCTATGACTACAATGAAATTCAGCGAGCGATCCTTGCAGAGAAAGCCGATGCGCCATTGACGCAATGGGATGCCACTGCCGCGACCCTGAAAGCTTTGGGCTGCCTGAATATCGACCGCGCACTTCTGAGCTAAAACTCACAGAACGGGCGTAAATGCGCCCGTTCTGGCGAATTTTAATTCAACCAACTCCTCGAATCTTGCTCTTAACCACCAGGTAAAGTAGCCTTGAATAAAATTTCATCCCTTTATTGAGCCGCAAGTCCATGTTGAAGCGCTTGTTTTATAGCCTGTTGGTCATCATCGGCTTGGCTGTGATAGCTGCGCTGTGTCTTGACCGCTGGATAAGCTGGAAAACAGCGCCTTACGTCTACGACGAACTTCAGGATCTACCATACCGCCAGGTCGGTGTGGTGCTGGGAACCGCCAAGTATTACCGCACTGGCGTGATTAATCAGTACTATCAATTCCGTATTCAGGGCGCTTTAAATGCTTATAACAGCGGCAAAGTGAACTATCTGCTATTAAGTGGAGATAATGCCCTGCAGAGTTACAACGAACCGATGACCATGCGCAAAGATCTGATTGCTGGTGGCGTTGACCCTGCCGATATCGTGCTCGACTACGCAGGTTTTCGTACTCTGGACTCGATAGTACGTACCCGCAAAGTGTTTGATACTAATGATTTTATTATTATCACTCAGCGTTTCCATTGCGAACGTGCACTGTTTATCGCCCTGCATATGGGGATTCAGGCGCAGTGTTACGCCGTTCCTTCACCGAAAAATATGATGACTGTACGTATCAGAGAATTTGGTGCGCGTCTGGGTGCGTTGGCAGATTTGTATATCTTCAAGCGAGAGCCACGTTTCCTTGGGCCGCTAGTCCCTATTCCCGCCATGCACGAAGTCCCGGAAGATGCGCAAGCTTATCCGGCGGTGACGCCAGAACAGCTGCTGGAATTGCAGAAGAAAGAGAAGAAATAGAGGCTAGGCAAAGCGTATAAAAAAACCCGCACATATCTTCCTGTGCGGGTCTTGGTAAAACAACGAATATTACTTCTTACGAGCGTACTTCAGAGAATCCAGGGCTACTGCGAAGATAATAATCGCGCCTTTGATAATGTACTGCCAGTAAGGGTTCACACCGATATACGTCAGACCGTAGTTGATGACCGTAAAGATGATGACACCGGTCACCACACCAACTACCGTACCCACGCCACCGCTGAATGACACACCGCCTACCACGCATGCCGCAATCGCATCAAGTTCGTACATAAAGCCGAGGTTGTTGGTTGCAGAACCGATACGACCTGCTTCTAACATCCCGCCGAAGGCATAGAACACACCGGACAGCGCATAAATCATGATCAGGTTCAGTGCAACGTTAACGCCTGAAACTTTCGCCGCTTCCGGGTTACCACCGATGGCGAAGATGTTCTTACCAAAGCGAGTTTTGTTCCACAGCACCCATACGAACATCACAGCAAATAGTGCATAGAAGGTAATGTAGGATAGCCGGAAACTACCTAACGCAATAAAGCCCTGGGTAAATGTCGAGAAATGCGATTCAAAACCAGAAACCGGCGATGCTCCGACAAAGTCGTAATACAGGGAGTTAATACCGTAAACGATAATCATGGTACCCAAGGTGGTGATAAACGGCGTCACGTTCAGGTAGGCGATGATAATTCCGTTTACCAGACCAATGACCGCACCGATAGAGCACACGATAAGCAGTACCACCGGGATAGGCAGGCTGTGCATCTCAGGGAAAACTTTATTGACGTTATCCATTGATTGCAGCAGTGTAGCCGCGATTACCGCCGCAAGCCCCACCTGACGACCAGCAGAAAGGTCAGTACCCTGGGTCACAATCAGCCCCGCCACGCCCAATGCAATAATAATACGCACCGAGGATTGGGTCAGAATATTACTTAAGTTGAGTAAACTTAAAAACGTCGGATCCTGGAAAATAATAATTGCCAGTAGCACCAGTAAAACGACATAAATGCCGCCTTCTTTCAGATAAGTTAGAAAACTTTTCTTATTTAACGCACTCATTTTCAATAGCCCCTAAATTATCAAAGATGCACTGACGCAAGACGTAATATTTCGTTCTGCGTGGTTGTTTTAGTGTCTACAATTCCGGCAACAAGACCATTGCTCATCACCAGAATACGGTCTGTAATCCCTAACAACTCCGGCATTTCGGACGAAATAATAATGATTCCTTTCCCTTTCTTAGCAAGCTCAGCAATCAGCTGATAAATTTCGAACTTAGCACCAACATCGATCCCGCGAGTTGGCTCATCCAGCATTAAGATCTCAGGCTGTGTTAACAACCAACGCCCGATAATAACTTTCTGTTGGTTACCACCAGATAAAGAACCAATAGAAGTACGGTGACCAGGTGTTTTTACACGCATTGAGTCAATTACCCATTGGGTATCACTTTTCATGCGTGAATTATCTAATAAGCCAACTTTGTTTTTATAATTGCGAATATTAGAAATCAGCGAGTTAAAACCAATATCCAGATAGGCGTAAATCCCTGTTGAGCGACGCTCTTCAGTTACTAACGCAAAACCATGGTTAATCGCTTCATTGGCCGAATGGTTATTAATTTTTTTACCGTGCAGGTTAATGGTTCCGGCCGATTTTTCGCGGATACCAAATAACGTTTCAACGATATCAGTACGCTTCGCACCGACCAGACCGGCAATACCGAGGATTTCCCCTTTATGCAAATCGAAGGAGACATCACGAATTGAAGGCTGACGCAACGAAGTCAAATTACGCACTTCCAAAATCACGTCACCCGGCACGTTCTCTTTTGTCGGGAAGCGTTGGTTCAGAGAGCGCCCTACCATCATGGAGATGATTTTATCCATGTCCAGCCCTTCTAATGGCTGGGTGGCAATCCATTGTCCGTCACGCAAGATGGTTATCTCATCACACAGTTGGAAGATCTCTTCCATTTTGTGAGAAATATAAACAATGCCGCAGCCACGTTCTTTTAATTTACGAATGATTTTGAAAAGGTGGTTAACTTCCTTTTCTGTCAATGAGGATGTTGGCTCATCCATAATGACAATTTTAGCATTGTAAGAGAACGCTTTAGCGATTTCGATCATCTGCATTTGTGATACCGACAAAGTGCCCACGCGTGCTTTAGGGTCAATATCAATATCCAGCTCATCAAATATATGTTTGGTATCACGGTACATTTTGTCTTGATCGACAAACATACCTTTGGTTGGATAACGCCCCAGCCACATGTTATCCATAACGGTACGTTGTAATACCAGGTTTAACTCCTGGTGTACCATCGAGATACCGTTTTCCAGCGCTTCTTTAGTGCTGGAAAAATTTACTTCTTGTCCCTGAAAAAGAATGCTGCCGGAATCTTTGCTGTAGATCCCAAAAAGACATTTTAATAACGTTGATTTACCAGCCCCGTTTTCACCCATTAATGCGTGAATAGAATGAGGACGGACTTTTAAATTAACATTATCCAGTGCCTTAACGCCGGGGAATGATTTATTAATGTTGGTCATTTCCAACAAATATTCCGACGACTGATTTGTAATATTGTCGACCATAATTACGGTTCCAATAGTGTCACTGAGCGTAAGTTTTGAACCGGGCGCATAAATACGCCCGGTATAAACCAACTACATTACTTATTTACCAGTAAATTCAGCCAGATTGCTCTGATCAACACCTACATAAGGGATACGAACGATTTTGTCTTCGATTTTCCACTTAGTGCCATCAGCGGCAGGCTTACCAGCGGCCAGGTTTTTAGCCAGGTCGAAGGTTGCTTTTGCCTGGTTGTTAGCATCGTTCAGAACGGTACCGGCCATTGCGCCAGATTTAACCAGTGCCAGCGCTTCTGGCAGGGCATCCACACCAAATACTGGAATAGAAGATTTGTTGTGCGCTTTCAGCGCTTCAACTGCACCCATTGCCATCGCATCGTTGTTGGCAATAACCACTTCGATTTTGTTAGCGTTCGGGCCAGACAACCATGCGTCCATCTTATCTTTCGCCTGAGCGGTGTCCCACATTGCAGTATCTAACTGCAGCTGTTGGGTTTTCAGGCCTTTATTGTTCAACTCTTTGATAACGTAGGTCGTACGCGCTTCAGCATCCGGGTGACCTGGTTCGCCTTTCAGCAGTACGAACTGAACCTGACCATCTTTGTTAAGATCCCACGCCGGGTTAGCCGCCCAGTGTTTTGCAATCAGGTCGCCCTGAATGATGCCTGATTCTTTAGAGTCAGTACCGACGTAGTAAGCTTTGTCGTAGCTATCCAGCGCTTTGCGAGAAGGTTCTTTGTTGTAGAACACGATTGGAATGTTCTGGCCGCGAGCTTTTTCGATAACGGTGCCAGCAGCTGCCGGGTCAACCAGGTTGATTGCCAATGCTTTCACGCCTTTTGCCAACAGTACGTCAATCTGATCGTTCTGCTTGGACTGGTCATTCTGTGAGTCGTTCATCAGCAGTTCTACGTCTGGCGAAGCTTTTGCGTCTTTCTCAATCGCTTTGCGAACCACTGACATAAAGTTATCGTCGTATTTGTAAATGGTCACGCCAATACGGGTATCAGCTGCATGAGCGGCTGCACCAAACAACATACAAGACATAACGGCGGACAGGGTCAAAACCTTCTTATTCATGGTATCTCCGGTTTTTTTGCAGGGTAGTTCTTAGGGGTATTCAGGCAGGCAGCGTTGTTACAAAAACGTTACTGAATGCCGAAAATTTTTCTGTTCTAAAAAACTCTTCCGTGTTCAATAACATTCCATAACAGCTTTTATTGGTAGTTTTTTGCCGAATACCTATAAGTAAACTGATTAGTCACCGTTACATATAGTTTCAGCTGATAAGACGCTGACATCATAGTCATCGCATTGTTAATTAACTGTGAATTTACTCACAAATTGAAACCGGTTACATAAAAGACTTTTTTCAGAGAGTGATCGGTGCCGCAATTTGCCGTGGAGCAACAGAATGGCGACGAACTAAAGTCGGCATAAAACAGTGTGTTGCACCATTATCGAGCGTTCCTGCTGCCCCTTGTAACGCCAGTTCGGTCGCCAGGCGTGCCATTGAAACAATGGGGTAACGTACCGTTGTGAGTTGTGGATCGGTGTAACGCGCGATCGGAATATCATCAAAACCAATCACTGAGACATGATGTGGCACGACAATGCCATTATCTTTCAACGCAGTTAACGCACCTGCTGCCATGCTGTCGTTATAGGCAAATACCGCACTGAGTTGCAGATTGCGGCCTAACAACTCGACCATTGCCGCTTCACCACCCTGCATATCGGGTGATCCCACGCCCACCCAGCTTTCGGGCGGTACAATCCCCTGCTCACTCATGCCACGCAGCCATCCTTCGCGCCGCTGCGCATTGTCTTCAATGGCATGGCTCGATGCCAGATATCCGATGCGCTGATGACCTTGATTAAACAGCATTCTTGTCGCCATCAAAGCGCCACTGACATTATCAAGCCCGACACATCGATGCTCGTACCCCGGCACTATGCGGTTAACCAGCACCATGCCTGGAATGTGATCGAGGAACTCTGCCAGCTCTTTATCACAAAGTGCTTTAGCATGAACAATCAATGCGTTACAGCGTTGGCGAATCAATACCTCAATGGCATGACGCTCTTTTTCTTCCTGATGGTAGCTGTTGCCAATGAGCACATATTTGTTGTGCTCCTGCGCCACGACATCCACCGCTTTGACCAGTGCGCCAAAAAATGGATCGGACACATCCATCACCACTACACCGATTGTATCGCTGACCTGCGTTGCCAGAGCCTGGGCGTTCGCATTCGGGCGATAGCCCAATTGCGCCACCGCCTGCATCACACTTTCACGGGTATCAGCGCTGACCAGCGCACTGTTATTGAGTACACGGGATACCGTCGCCACGGAGACGCCGGCGATTCGGGCAACGTCACGAATGGTGATCATATTTATCACCTGGCGAAGGAAGAATTAGTCTCATGAATGCACCCTGTATATGGCAAGGTGGCTATTCTGGCAGCGACTTGGGAATGACTACGTGAGGATGATCACATCAATGAAAACGGTTACATACATATCGTTAACGTTTGTGATGTATATCATTATCTTGCCGGATGCTTCAGTGATACCCCCGCAGCACGTGCGGTTAGTTGTCTCCAGAGCCACTCAACAGGCCCCTGACGGAAGTAATGCAGCCAGAGCATAGAGAATAAGATATTGATTACCCATACAAAAGGCACAATTGCCAACAGGCTCAGGCGGTCAAACTTCATGAACCAGCCCATGCGGAAGAAGAAGGTGGTGCAAATCACTGTCTGTAGTAAATAGTTCGACAATGCCATTCGCCCGACATGCGCTATCGCATTCACCAGGCGCAAGCGCGACAACTGCGGCCAGTAGCCAAATGCGAGTGCTGCATAGCCAATAGTTTGAAACGGGGCACTCAGTTCACGCGGCGCTTGCAGCAAGAAAGCACACCAGCGATACATCCAGCCAAGGTGCCACTGGGCATAAATGGCAGGAATATTAATTAGCAACCCAACCACAATCAGCCACACGCCAATGCGGCGATAATGATGCAGACTAAACTCCCCTCGCAACCAGCCACTGCGCATTAATGACGCGCCAATCAGCATCATCCCCGCCAGTTGCCAACCGTATTGCGCACCCAAAGCTACAAGGTTTGATGAGAGCAAATCGATGCGATTGCTAATGGCGTCCGTCCCGCCGTTAAGCTTCCACCACTGCTCGTACTGCAAATTTGCGGCATCGGGGATCCATGAGCGGTTCGGTGCATCGCCGGAAATAAAACCCAGCAATAACAGCACGCCAATACCGGTGAGATATAAGATAACGCCCGTATTAAACAATGAGCGATTACCCGGTGCATCACGAATCAGACGCCAGCACACCAACCCTACTAAACCGTAGGCCAGCAAAATATCGCCATCCCAAAGGAAAATAGCGTGCATAAAACCGAGCAGAACTAATAACGTCAGACGTGACTGAATCCAGCGTTTGCCGCGATGTAACAACATCTGCAAGCCCGCGCCAAATAACAGAGCAAATAAGGTGAGGAATTTTACCTGAGCAAAGAGATCTAAAATTGCCCATATCCAGGCATCATGAGCTGTAGCAGAACCGGACCAGGCTGGATTGAGGTACGCAGCCTTCGGCAAACCGAAGGCCACGATATTAAGCAGCAGGATGCCGAGAATAGCGACGCCACGGACAAAATCCAGCGTAACGTTTCTACTCATACACCCTACCTAATTAATGTTAGTTATGACGCACTGCGCGCAGGAATTCCTGGCGTGTATTCTGGCTGGATTTAAACAATCCCCCCAAAGATGTGGTTGTCGTCGCACTAGTCGCATCCTGCACGCCACGCGCTTTAACACAATAATGGACTGCATCAATAGATACCGCCACATTGTTGGTGCCAAGCAAGGTTTGCAGTGCAATCAGGATTTGCTGGGTTAAGCGTTCCTGAACCTGCGGGCGCTGCGCAAAGAATTGCACAATCCGGTTAATTTTTGACAGGCCAATCACGGTATCTTTCGGCAGATAAGAGACTGTCGCTTTACCATCGATAGTCACGAAATGGTGTTCACAGGTGCTGGTGAGCGTAATGTTGCGCACCGTCACCATCTCATCAACCTTCATCTTATTCTCAATGACGGTGATTTTCGGGAAGTTGGCATAATCAAGGCCGGAGAAAATCTCATCGACATACATTTTAGCGATGCGATGCGGGGTTTCCATCAAGCTATCGTCGCTGAGATCAAGATTCAGCAACTGCATGATTTCCGTCATATGCCCGGCAATCTCGCGTTTGCGGGTTTCGTTATCGAGCTCACGCAATTGTGGGCGTAGTGGCGTTTCCAGGCCGCGTGCAAGCAATGCTTCATGAACCAATGCGGCTTCTGGACTTAGTGATGGCATGTTGTTTTCTCCTGCAGGTGTGACTGACCTCGGCCCTACATGGGGCAAAGTGTGTGCTCATTGTGCGTGAGCGCGGTCGCATAATCCAGTAGTGCGAACGATAATTATTGAAATCGTCAATACCTTTACTCTTTACGCCAGACGAGGCCGCCGCCAATCAATAATGCCAGGCCGGCTACGTATAAAGCAGGCTCAAGCTGCCCGGTGAGTGTAGTCGATACTGCCGAAAGCATCGGCCCCACTAACTGCCCCATGGCATAACCGGTAGTGAGTAATCCTGCCATGTAACGGGTATGCTTTGGCGCCAGTTCGCGCCCATATTGCAACGATAATTGCACCGCACATAAGAAGCCTCCGCCCACCAGCAGCGAACCTAAAACCAGACCGAACATACCGGGAATCATATCTGAGGCGAATACCCCAAGTGCTTGCAACCAGAGAACCAGCGCCAGGCGTTGATGGCTTTGTAACAAATGCCGCGCGGCAATGCCGAGCAAAATTCCGCACACCGCCGCCCCGCCGAAAATCGGCCAGACAAACTGCGCGAACGCGCTACCGGGGAAACGTGCGCTGGCCATTTGCGATAAAAACGTCGCGGGCAGAATATAACCAAATCCTGCCAGGCTATAGCTCCACACCAGACGTTTGAGTAGTGGCGTTAACACAAGCGGCTCTGGTGCCGTTTCCGGGCGATGCAACTCCCCTTTGCGTGGCAGGTTTCGGGCAATTAACGCAATAAACAGCAGGGCCAAAGCACCATAAACCAGCCAGGCATGGCTTGCTGATAATCCATAACTGTGGATTGCCACCGCCATCAAACCACTGATAAATATTCCTGCGCCAGGGCCTGCGAACACCGCCGCACTTAATCCCGGTTTACCTAAATGCGCCAGTTGCTCATTGCTCCAGGCCGCGATCAACACCATCGCCCAGCCGCTGGCACAACCAATCAGAAAACGAATCAACGCATGCCACAGAGCTGAATCCACGGTAGCAGAAAGCAGCGTCAGTATGACCGCTCCCCAGACACCAGCATGCAAACGCAACTCTACTCGCCGATGGGCTCGCATGGCATCCCATGCGCCAGCCAGATAACCGAGGTAGTTAATCGCTGCTACCAAACCCGCACTGGTTAAGGTAAGTTGCCCTTCAGTTATCATTAATGGGACTTGTGGTGTGAATGCAAATCGGCCAATGCCCATTGCAACCACCAACACCAGAAACCCAGTCAACGCGATACGTGCCGCCACTACCACCCCAAATGTTACGATTTCGTTGCCAGTATGATGCCGCATGGCTAGACTGGGGAGAAGTGAATATTCCTCAATCACATTGAATATATACCCAAAATAATTCGAGTTGCATTGAGGCGGCGACGCAGTGAATCCCCTGGAGCTGACATAAGTCAGTGACTCGGGTGAGCGAGGAAAGCCAACAAAAATGCGGCTTGAAGTATGAAGGGTAAAATTAAGGGCCTCTGGATGGAACTACTAGAAGAACACCGTTGTTTTGAAGGCTGGCAACAGCGCTGGCGCCATGATTCTGCAGTATTGAAATGCCCGATGACGTTCAGTATTTTTCTGCCAACTCCGCGCACCACACCTCCACCGGTTCTGTATTGGCTGTCGGGTTTGACCTGCAATGACGAAAACTTCACCACCAAAGCGGGCGCGCAACGAGTCGCTTCTGAGCTGGGAATTGTGTTGGTAATGCCTGATACCAGCCCACGCGGTGAAAATGTGCCGAATAATGAAAGCTACGATCTTGGTCAGGGTGCAAGCTTCTATCTGAACGCTACCGAACAGCCGTGGGCCGACCATTTCCGCATGTATGACTACATTAATGATGAGCTGCCAGCGTTGATTGCTGATAACTTCAGCATCAGTGAAAAAGCCTCTATTTTCGGGCACTCTATGGGTGGCCACGGTGCGCTAAGCATCGCATTGAAAAACCCTGGTCGATATTGCTCCGTTTCGGCCTTTGCGCCGATCGTGAACCCAACGCGCGTGCCGTGGGGCCAAAAAGCCTTTAATGCTTATTTAGGTGCAAACGAAGAGAAATGGCGCGAATGGGATAGCTGCTGCTTGTTGATGCAGGCTGATAGTTCCAATGCCATTCCTGTGCTTATCGATCAAGGTGATGCGGATCAGTTCCTTGCAGATCAACTGCAACCGGCACAATTTGCTGAAGTAGCACGGCAGAAAAACTGGCCGCTAACGCTGCGAGTACAGCCTGGTTACGATCATAGCTATTACTTTATTGCTTCGTTTATCGAGGACCATTTGCGGTTCCACGCGGAGCATTTGGCGTAATTCATTGCCCTCACCCCGGGGATGTTTCTTATACACAACTTTGAGGGGAGGTTCCTGCCTATACGGAGAAGATTCCGTTCACTAAAGGTTCAGTGATATCTGTACTCACCGAACCAGTGAACGTATCAAGGGTGCTACCGCAGCACCCTTGATAATCCCGGCTCCCGGCGTTTAAATCGCTGCTTCGCAGTAAACCTCCATTTTTCCTTTCAGCCCCAGGGTCGGTTGTGACTCGCTCCCGGCGATCACAACCTCTCGCCGTTCCCGACGGCTCGACCCGGCCTTACAGTCAAAACGGAGGCGATTTATGCCGGACTCAAAGGTCAACGTCAAAAGCTAAGGTCAAAAGCCGAACCGGTTTTGACCTTGTTCCCGGTATAAATTGCCCCAGTGTTCCCCATAAGTCAGGGTTGAGCTGCCGGGAGCAGCGAAAGAGAGCGATCGCCGGGAGCGAGTCGCGAACGACCCTGAACGTTGGGGATAAGCTGGGGTTTACCGCGTAGCGGCAATTTAATGGCCGGGCGCCAGGATTGCCAAGGAGAGGGCGTTCTCTCCTTGGCTCGTTCACCGTTAACAACGGTTGCAGAGATAACCAGACGTTCGGGTGAACGGAAAAACATCTCATCTTATAGATCTCACCCTGACAAGGGGGTTAGGGTGAGGGCAAAAGCTCAAATCAGAACGTGTAATCCACCGCCATAAAGTAACGACGGCCATCTTCGTTGTAACTGTAATCGTCACGACTCAGATCTTTATCACCCAGGTTCATGACACCCGCACGAAGTTTGATAGCTTTTGTCGCTTTCCATGCCGCTCCCGTGTTCCACACTACATAACCGCCAGGCGTTGGCGAGCCATCGGTTGTGGCACGTTGCTCACCGGTATAGTTTGCAGATACATAGAATGACCAATCATCCAATGGCGCCCAATCCACCGTACCGTTCGCGGTATGGAATGGTAGTGAGGCTAATGGTTTGTTGCCGCCACCGCTCAAATCTCGGCCATCGTTATAGGTGTAGTTCAGAGTGAGTTTCCACTGCTCGCTGAACGGCACTTTCAACTCAGTTTCAACACCACGAATACGCGCTTTGTTGACGTTGTAGTATTTGAAGATAGGGCGGCCCGCGCTGTCAAAACCAACAAAGTTTGGATATGACGGTGCCTGGCTGATGCTCGAAGTACGATTGATATCAATCATATCGTCGAGGTTGTTCTGGAAGGTAGTGATGCTGCCTGAAACCCCGTCCAGCAAACCTTCATCACCCGCGTAGTACAAACCTAACTCGAAGCTTTCGCTGGTTTCAGGTTTCAGATCTGGGCTGCCGACAATCTTACAAGAGCCGCGACAAGAGTTGCTGGTCCAGTCCGGGCTAAGTTGCAGTAACGATGGCGCTTTAAATGCCGTCGCCCAGCCACCTTTCATGGTGATGGTATCTGTCGCGCTGTATACGAGGTATGCGCGTGGGCTCCAGTGGTCGCCGTAGGTTTCGTGGTCGTCCATACGCACGCCGGTAGTCAGCGCCAGCGGTTCAAAAATCCGCCACTCATCTTCTAAGAACAGTGCGTACTGGCTGGCAGACGTTTCGGAACTGTTGCCGCCAGTGAGGTTTACCGGGTCTGACAGCTTATCGTGTCGCCATTCCCCACCGAAGGTCAGTAACTGGTTAATTTCACCCAATGGCAGAACCAGTTTGCCGTCCAGGCTGTTATTGCGCGAGGTGATTGGCGAGCTATTGCCTGGATTGAGGTTATCAATCTTATCGCCATAAAAACGCAGTTCGGTATTGCCGTAATCCCAACGTCCATTGTGAGAAATGGAGTAATCCTGGCGCTCCATGCGGTTTTTATTCAGCGAGTCCGAATCACGGTCCTGGCGGTCAAAACCATAACCAAAGCTCATATCCTGATTTTCGGTTGGTGTCAGGGCAAATTCAGCGCTGCCGCTACGGGTGGTAAAACCTTCAATACGCGGCGTTTCACCTGTTGCGCTGGTGCTGGAAGTCTCTTGTTTATCTTTCTCACGCTTGCCGAGGTTGCCGTAAACTTTCACCCCAAGCAGGTCGTCGATAATTGGGCCACTGGCAAAGAAATTGCTGTTATAGGAATCACCGCGATCGCGTTTTTCCTGAATGGTGGTATCCGCCGTCACGGTGCCATGCCAGGCTTTGCCAACTTTGCGCGTAATAATGTTCACCACACCACCCAACGCATCCGAACCGTAGAGCGAAGACATAGGCCCGCGCACCACTTCGATACGCTCGATGGCATCAACCGGAATCCAGTTAAGGTCAAAATCATTGTGGCGGAATACCGCATTGCGCGAGTTCACCCGCTTGCCATCCACCAGAATCAGCGTGTAGCTGCTACTCAGGCCTCGAATACTGACGCCCTGGCGGTTATCCCCTTCGTTGGTGAGCTGCACACCAGGAACTTCCTGCAACACATCTTTCAGGTTCTGGATCGGTTTCTTTTTCAGATCTTCTTGAGTGATAACGCTAATACTGGCAGGGGCATCTTTGAGATTTTGCTCGGTAGCAGAAGCAGTAACAACCATAGTGTCTTCACGTTCTTCGGCAAAAACCGGAAACGCAGCACTGATTATCGACGCACAAAGTCCTCCCCGGACGATGGGATTCAACCTTAACATTCCTTTCTCCATGAGGTGAATGGCAAACTAAACGATGGATTGCGCTCACATTCCTTAATGCGTTGCTGGCTACTTTGGCAAACAACTGCGCGCTGTACTCACCGACATCCAGCCGAGGTAAAGCGTGGCGACACCATAAATTAAACGAGAATGGTTATCAATCAAATTGTTAAAGTTTGTAATGTATCGAAAGGGGATAATGCGGAGGGATAATGTGAGAGGGGATAAAAAAGGGCGCGATAATCGCGCCCTTCAGAGTTACTTTTTAAAGGTTTCCGGGAAGGTCATTTCGCTATATTTCACGAAACGAGTACCTCTCGTAATCTTATAGCCCCACCAGATTGCCAGGAACAGCGGGATACCAATATAGGTAGCCGTTACGCCTGCCCAATCGATTTTATCGGCAAGGAACGCTTCGTAGTTCTGGCCAAGAGTAATAATCAAGCACAGTACGAAGGCAAAGATTGGCCCCAGCGGGAAGAAGCCAGAAACATATGGCAAATCTTTAAGATCAAGCCCTTGCTTCACATAACCACGACGGAAACGGTAGTGGCTAATCGCAATACCCAACCAGGCGATAAAGCCGGTCATGCCTGATGTGTTCAAAAGCCACAGGTAAACTGTCTGGTTACCGAACATAGAAGTCAGGAAGCACAGACCCGCTACAACAGTGGTTGCGTACAGCGCGTTACGTGGCACACCGCCACGGGAGAGCTTAGAGAAAATACGTGGTGCTTTACCGTCGCAAGCCAGGGTGTACAGCATACGCGTTGACGCATACATCCCTGAGTTACCTGCAGACAGTACCGCAGTCAGAATAACGGCGTTCATTACCGCTGCTGCAGACAGCAGGCCAGCATGCTCGAATACCAGTGTGAACGGGCTAACGCCGATATCTTTAACATCGTTACGCAGCAGGCTCGGATCGGTATAAGGAATGATCAGGCTGATAATCAGAATCGCGAACACATAGAACAGCAGGATACGCCAGAACACCTGACGCACAGCGCGTGGAATGTTCTTGCCTGGGTCTTCAGATTCGCCCGCAGCAACACCAATCAACTCGGTACCCTGGAATGAGAATCCGACTATCATCGCGACACCAATCATCGCGGAGAACCCACCAGCAAACGGTGCATCACCAATTGCCCAGTTGCTCCAGCCCGCAGGTTGTGCGCCTTTAAAGATACCCAGGATCATCATTACGCCGACAATGATAAAGATGATAACCGTGGTCACTTTAATCAGTGAGAACCAGTATTCTGCTTCACCAAAGCCTTTAACGGAGATGTAGTTCAGCAAGAACATGATGCCGAGGAACAGTGCACTCCAGATCCAGCCAGGGGTATCAGGGAACCAGTAGTTCATCACCAGTTGTGATGCGACCAGGTCAACGGCGATAGTTACCGCCCAGTTGTACCAGTAGTTCCAGCCCAGTGCGAAACCGAAGCCTTCTTCAACGTATTGTTGCCCGTAAGTAGCAAAAGAGCCCGAAACCGGCATATAAGCCGCAAGTTCACCCAGGCTTGTCATCAGGAAGTACACCATCAGACCAATCAGCATGTAGGAGAGCAACGCGCCGCCAGGGCCCGCTTGAGAAATGGTTGCACCAGAGGCAACAAATAGCCCAGTACCGATGGAACCGCCGATGGCGATCATCGTTAAGTGGCGCGCTTTTAACTCACGGCGTAAGCCAGGCGCTTGTGTTGTTTTATCTTGAGAAACCATAGAAAATTGTGGTCCGTCCAAAAAATGAGGCGAGATTGTAGCAAACCAGAGTGAGACTTATAGTAGAAATACGCTGTTATAAGAGAGCTTCATAATCGGCGGCGGATTATAAGTAACGCACTTATGACAGGGAGTCGGTGAGAGGTTTTTTTCGACATTTGAATGAGATGCGGGAGTCCCTTCCCCTGCAGGTAATAGCAGTTACTGCTATTTAAAATCGACCTTCATTAATTCGGGGATAGTGACATCACGTGTCGTTTCAACGCAGCGGCTGATGTAATCGACAAAACGCGGCGGCGGTGACATACCTAAATCCAGCAGTTTCTTATTTGAGAAACGCACATTCAGCATCGAAAACTCGCCATATAAACGCATGGCTCTGAGCATCAACCTTTCATTACACGGGCCGTAAATTGTTTTGAAACCCCTGCGTTCCTTTACCAGTTCACTGTAATCCACTTGCTGGTATGTAGAATAGATAGGTTTTTGATTGAGTGCCGCCGCCATCGCTTTATCTATATCGACAAACTGAGTACTACCTGTGTCACCCGCTGATATGTGATAAACCTTTTCGGTTAGCTTTGAGCGTTTTGTTAATAACAAAAGCGCCTCTGCGCAGTAATCCACAGGAATAACATCGATTTTATCTTCCATTGAACACATGAACTTCCCAAGCATCAGCACCATGCGGAATACCCAGAAAATGCTGCTGGATGGACGGCAACCCTCTTCACTGTGCCCTACCACAATTGAAGGGCGAGCAATAACTAAAGGCAGTTGCGGGCAATGTTCTACCATCAATTGCTCAATGGTGGATTTAGACCACGTATATTGAACCAAATGCTCCTCTTCAGGCTTGCGCGTCATGCTTTCAGTTACCAGCGTCCCCGCGTCCGGCACACATGACATCGCGGTTCCCACATGAACAAAGCGGACCAAACCCAATACATCAGCCATCCGTTTGACGAATTTAAGCGTACCCTCTACGTTCACTTTCCAGATAAGCGCATTATCACCAAATGAAGCAACAGCAGCGCAGTTGATCACGTGAGTTACAAAAGAGAGCCTGGCATCATCCAAAAAATCTTCTGAAGCCGCTAAATCACCGAGCAAGATATTTTCTTCATTAATTTTATTAAGTAAGGCTGCACTGCACCCAAACTTAGCAAGGTTATTTCTTATCCTCTCAACACCTTCTTTAGGTGAGTTCGCCCTTACTAATAACAAGTATGAGCTAATTGAAGAATCAGAAAGCGCTCGAGCTAATACAGCACCACCCAGAAAACCTGTGGCTCCGGTAATCAATAGATTGCTCATTTTAGAAACTCTGGATTTAAAAATGCCATACTAAGAGGCAATTTATAAACAGCGCATCAATAGAGAGAGCAACATAAAAGATGATTGGGTTTATTTTTTAACTCACTGTATTTACTTACCATTAAATAATGGTTGAATCATGTTCGTTTAAAAAAGGTATATTGATTTTACCCGCCGCAAATGCATTCCCACCGCAAAAACACAACACTCAATTAACTAATAAGCCATGATTTTCATTTATTAGTGAAATAAGCGATATAAAAAACCACTCGATATCATCGCCAAAAATGTACCAGTCAAAACAATGCATAAAGTTGGACGCACTTGAGGTGCAGCTAACCAGAAGGAATTCAACCCATTTTTAACGCGTGCCGACTGAATTGACTCAACGCATCCCATGACAAAGAACGTGGAGCTAATTAGCGTAAACCATGGGTTCACCTCAACTCCGCACAATGCCAGATACGCGTTAGAGAAGTGAAACTTTGCCAGTAACAATACTGCACAAACCCTGGGGAAAAAGTACCTGCCGATCAACAAGACTGTAGTACCAAAGGACGCGGCGATCATCACCCATTCCAGGGCGATGCCATGAAATGAATAGATTTGTACTATTAGATAGATAACGCCAATTATAATGGTTAAAGCCGCCGCGATATTTGCACAAAGTCGGTAAAAATTCAGATTGTCAGTGTAGCTGGCCAATGCGATGTTTTTCATATCCATTCAAAATAGTCTCTGGCATTTGCTTACAAGGGGATACATATAAAAACTTTATAAATCGGACTGAAGAATACGCAAAACCATAATTTTTGAATTGATTTTAAGCATATCTGCTTCTTTAATTCACTATCGCCGCAATTAATGGGTTACGCCTTACACGTTGCAGTACCGAAGAAACCGCTGTAATGCATTAGAAATATGTTTCTGACGATGGTGAATCCGGTACAAAGTGCGCACCAAACGCGGTAACGGTACTGGCACTTCCACCAAAGATCCTGTTTCCAGTTGTTCCGCAATCACCCTACGCGACAGGCAACTGATGCCAAGACCATGGCGCACCGCATGTTTAATTGCTTCCGAATTTCCCAATTCCATACCGAGATGAAATTGCGGCAAATGAGAAAGCAGCAAGTAGTCGACAATTTCACGTGTGCCAGAACCTTTTTCACGCAGGATCCACGACTGCTGTGCAAGAGTTTCCAGAGTGACCGGCTGCTGCAATAAAGGTGCGTCAGGTGGCGCAAATACGACGAGCTCATCTTCCAACCAGGGCTCGGTCACCAATTCGGTCATATGGCTCGGCCCTTCAATCAGACCAATATCAACCCGGAAGTCGGCAACCGCGTTAATCACATCCTGACTATTGCCAACACTCATCTCCAGCGGGAGATTTGGAAAATCGCGGCGATAATGAGCAATCATTTCCGGCAGAATATAATTGCCTATAGTGCTGCTGGCATAAACGCGAATGGCACCGTTATCCTCTTTAAACAGTTGTTCGACTTCTATTGCCTGCTCGAGCAAACCCACCACGCGCGGATACAGCAAACGGCCATGTTCATTGACAACCAGGCGTTTGCCTACCCTATCGAACAATTGCACGCCTAACTGCCCTTCGAGATCGGACAGCGCTGCACTGACCGCAGACTGAGACAACGCCAGCATTTGCGAAGCCTGAGTAGTAGAGCCGCTTTTGAGGACTTCAGCGAAGACTTCAAGTTGCCGCAATGTGATATGCATAGTGGATACGCCTTAACACTTATTCAGATTGATTATAAATATATAATCAATTTTATTTTTAAGCCACCAGGACTTACTCTTTTGTCAATAAAGCCAAAGTAATTCGAGTTGTAGGAAGCCGGCAAGCGCGATAACCCCGATGAGCTTACGCCGGTAAGTGATTCGGGTGAGCGCGTGCAGCAAACGCATCTACGGCTTGAAGTATGACGGCTACACAAAGGAGAAGGTTATGGCTACGTTATCAATTCCCACTCATCGACATACATTGTGGCATTTCCTGCCAGGACTGCTGCTTGCAGGTGCAATTACTGCACTGGCGCTTTGGTTGGGGAATATTCCCTCCGTGGCAGGTCTCGGACTCGGTGCATTAACGCTTGCGATTCTATGCGGGATGGTGATTGGCAACACGCTTTACCCGAAAATCTGGCAACACTGTGATGGCGGTGTACTGTTTGCCAAGCAACACCTGCTGCGTCTTGGGATCATTTTATATGGTTTTCGACTGACTTTTTCGCAGATTGCGGATGTCGGCGCCAGCGGCGTCATCATTGATGTTCTGACATTAAGCAGCACCTTCGCCCTCGCCTGCTGGCTGGGTCAGAAAGTGTTTGGCCTGGATAAACAAACCAGTTGGTTAATTGGTGCCGGTAGCAGTATTTGCGGTGCTGCGGCGATTCTGGCAACCGAGCCGGTTGTGAAAGCAGAGGCCAGCAAAGTAACCGTAGCGGTCGCAACAGTGGTGATTTTCGGTACGCTTGCGATCTTCATTTACCCAATGATTTATCCATATGTCACACAATGGTTCACACCGGAAGCCTTTGGTATCTACACCGGTTCAACCATGCATGAAGTTGCACAAGTAGTGGCTGCGGGACACGCAATCAGCCCTGAAACTGAAAATGCGGCAGTAATCGCAAAAATGCTGCGCGTAATGATGCTGGCTCCATTCCTGATTTTCCTGGCAGCTCGCGTCAAACAACTGGCTCCGGCAGGCCAGGCGCAGAAAAGCAAAATCACCATTCCATGGTTTGCGGTGCTGTTTATTGTGGTTGCGATGTTTAACTCACTGCACTTACTGCCAGCCTGGGCGGTCAATGCGTTGATAACACTGGATACTTTCTTGCTAGCAATGGCGATGGCGGCTCTGGGTTTAACCACTCACTTTAGCGCGCTGAAAAAAGCCGGTGTACGCCCGCTGCTGATGGCTCTGGTGCTATTTATCTGGCTGATCGTTGGCGGTGGCGCAATTAACCTTGGTATCCATCACCTGATGGCATAAAGAGGTACGGAAAATTCCTGTCTAACCCGCTATCATTGTCCGTTTCCCGATAGCGGGTTTTGACAGGAGTAAGAATGATGAAGTTTATTGGCGCACATGTCAGTGCTGCAGGTGGTCTGGAAAATGCCGCAATTCGCGCGCACGAACTCGAAGCCACTGCTTTTGCCCTGTTCACCAAAAACCAACGCCAGTGGCGTGCAGCTCCGCTCACTGACGAAGTTATCAGCAATTTCAAACGAGCCTGTGAAAAGTATCATTACGGGCCGGGACAAATCCTCCCTCACGACAGCTATCTCATTAACCTTGGCCATCCGGTTGAAGAAGCGCTGGAAAAATCTCGCGAAGCCTTTATTGATGAGATGGAACGCTGCATGCAGTTGGGTTTGACGCTGCTGAACTTCCACCCAGGCAGCCACCTGATGCAAATCCCTGAAGAAGAGTGCCTTGCACGCATTGCTCAGTCGATAAACATCGCGCTGGATAAAACCGAAGGCGTGACTGCGGTGATTGAAAATACAGCGGGCCAGGGCAGCAATCTCGGTTTTCGTTTCGAGCATTTGGCCGCAATTATTGATGGTGTAGAAGACAAATCCCGAGTCGGCGTGTGTATTGATACCTGCCACGCCTTTGCAGCGGGTTATGACCTGCGCACCGAAGAAGACTGCGAAAATACCTTCGCTGAATTCGAGAGAATTGTTGGGTTCGAGTATTTATGTGGCATGCACCTTAACGACGCGAAAAGTGCTTTTGGGAGCCGTGTCGACCGCCATAACAGTCTGGGTGAAGGCAATATTGGCCACACGCCGTTTGCCTGGATCATGCGTGATAACCGTTTCGATGGGATTCCGCTAATTCTGGAGACGACGAACCCGGATATCTGGGCTGAAGAGATAGCCTGGTTGAAAGCTCAACAAACTGAAAAGGCCGTGGCGTAACAATCAACAGCCTCAGCATGCTGTAACGGCACACATCATAAATCCTGAAAGCGCGCCAGCGATCACTGGCGCGCATTGATATCAGGCAAGACCAATAAAGAAACCTGCGATAGTGGCACTCATCAAGTTAGAGAGTGTAGCCGCAGCCAGTGCCCTGATTCCCAGTTGAGCGATTTCTGACGCACGTTGCGGCGCAACGGCTGAAAACGCACCGACCACCACGCCGATAGAACCGAAGTTTGCAAATCCGCACAGCGCGAAGGAAATGATCGCGATGGTTTTCACATCCAATGTGCTCCCGGTTTGCAGATACGGAGAGAAATGGAGGTACGCAACAAATTCGTTAATCGCCAGCTTTTGGCCAATCAGGCTTCCTGCCAGCGTCGCGTCACTCCAGTCCACCCCCATTAACCATGCCAGTGGAGCAAGAAGATAACCAAAGATTCCTTCAAGGGTGGCGTGGCCATACCCAAACCAACCTCCAACACCGCCTATGACGCCATTAATCAGCGCGATAATAGCGACGAATGCCATCACCACAGTCGCCACACCGGCTGCGATTTTCAGTCCCGTCATCGCCCCACTTGCTGCCGCTTCAATAATACTTTTTGACGGTGTTTCGGTGAATGACAGATTCTCAAAGGTAACCTGTGTTTCTTCCGTGGCCGGGCTTAACATTCGCGCAAATAGAATCCCGCCGGGGATAGCCATCAGTGAAGCTGCAAGCAGATAATCAATTGGCACGCCTAATCCGGCGTATCCAATCATCGTTGAGCCTGCAATAGAGGCCATCCCACTACAAATTGCAGTAAACAGTTCATTGCGATTAAGACGATCAATAAAGGGTTTTACTATCGCGGGGATTTCATTCTGCCCAAGAAAAATAGTCGTGACAGCAACGAAGGATTCAATTTTGCTGATGTTCAATGCTTTCTGGAATATACCGCCAAGAATGCGAATCAACACTCCCATCACGCCAACGTAATAAAGCAGGCTTACTAACGCCGTAATAAAAATAATTGCTGGCAGCACCCGAAAGGCAAATACGAATCCAGCACCATCAAATACCTGATCCATTTTTGGCCCCACCAATGAACCAAAAATAAATGCGCTTCCAGCATCACTGTAGGTCATCACTTTATGTACCCCCAGCGCAGCTTGTTCCGCCAGCCATTTTCCCGGTGGGAAATAGAGCATGACGCCACCGATTGCGATTTGTAACACCAGCGCGGCCCCTACAGTACGTAGACTAATGCGCTTTTTATTTACCGACAGCACAAAAGCAATCGCCAGTAATACCGCCATTCCCAGAACACTTCTCATTACATCCATAATGATTTCCACCAAGCCAGGTCTGAACTCGTAACGGGCGACCGCTGACTGCCCATCAAGTTTGAGCAGGCATGCGCAGCTTTCCAGGTTTGCCGCGCATGCGTAGATGTGGGATTAGATATACTTGCGCACACACTCTTCTACTAAATCCCAGAACCAGTCGGTATCGATGCTAATACCCACTTTAACGTTCGCTGGTTTTCCAAGAACACTCAGTTCATCGCAGACTGTGCGGCCATAACACGGACCACGGTTCACATCGACTTCGACATACATATCTTGTGTTTTGATACCCTGAGGATTAATGAGATAGCCGATGCAGGTCGCATCATGCACCGGCCCGCCCGCCAGACCGTAGTTTTCGTATTGCGTTTTGAGAGTAAAGTTCATGATGTCGCTGAACAACTGACCGGCAGGGCCACCTGCTTTTTCCATGCGGGCGATGACATCAGCGGTACAGACGGTTTGGTTAGTCAAATCCAATCCCATCATTACCAGCGGCACGCCAGAGGTGAAGACGACGCGAGCCGCTTCGGGGTCTGCGAAAATATTGAACTCTGCCGATGGCGTAAAGTTACCCGTGCCGTATGCTCCGCCCATCAACACAATCTCACGGATTTTTGGCAAGATTGCAGGCTGCATCCGCATTGCTACTGCAATGTTGGTCAACGGCCCGACAGGAACCAGCGTAATTTCACCGTCGCTTGCCATCAGCGTATCGATAATATATTTAACTGCATGAGTACTTTCCGCTTTACGGGTTAGCGGTGCAAATACCGGGCCGTCCAGACCAGATTCTCCATGAATATTATCCGCTACAATTTGCTTTCTCATAATTGGCTGCGGCATCCCGGCATAAACGGGGACATTAATATTAAGTTGCTGGCAGACATTCAACCCGTTAACTAATGTTTTATCCAGAGTCTGGTTCCCGGCGACAATAGTTATACCAAGTAAATCTATCGTCGGGTATTTCGCAGCCATCATTATAGCAATCGCATCATCATGACCTGGATCGCAATCCAGAATAATCTTTCTCTTTTCCATATCTTATTTCCCCTGTTCACTGTTACGTTATTTTCGTCTTATCAACGATGATTAGGTCAGGTCGATGATTGAATCATAACGACAGAAAACGTATGCTGAATATGAGAAATCTCATACCGGAAAACTATTATGAAAGAAATCCAAAATGACGATCTCAGGCAGCAATTGATTAGCCATTCTGGTTATACAGAGAGCTTCTCAGTTGATGTCACACGTGATACCCGTTTGCTTCATATTGCTGCCGGAGACTACATTGTACGGGAGGGAAATCAGCCAGGATACCTGTTCTATCTGGCTCGCGGACGAGCCAAGCTCTATGCAACATTACCCAATGGGCGGGTATCGTTGATTGATTTTTTTGGCGCACCCTGTTTTATTGGTGAAATTGAATTAGTCGATGTTGATCACGAACCGCGAGCCGTCCAGGCCATTGAAGAGTGCTGGTGCCTGGCGTTGCCGATGAAGCAATATCGGCCACAATTATTAAAGGATGCGACCTTCCTCCGCAAACTTTGTGTAGAACTCAGCCATAAGAATTACCGAAATATTGTCGCCCTTACCCAAAACCAATCTTTTCCACTGGTCAACCGACTGGCGGCATTTATTTTACTGACTCAGCATAGTGATCTGTATAACGAAAAACATACGCAGGCTGCGGAATATATGGGGGTCAGTTATCGTCACTTGTTATTTGTGATTGCGCAATTTACGCGAGATGGTTTGCTGTTAAAACAAAAAATGGGCTATGGCATTAAAGATAAGAAGAGATTAACGGCGCTGGCGCTAGAGATGGACCCAGATAATAACTTTACTAGTTTATTACATTAAATAAGTAAAAAGGGCAGAGAAATCTCTGCCCTAAATATACACATTTACTTATGCAGCTTTTGCGACAACTTCTGCTTCCGGACGTTTCAGGAAGGCATAAGACAGACCCGCCAGCAATGTTCCAGCAATTATCGCAATCAGGTAACCCACAACCGGGGTAATCGCACCTGGGATTAACAGAACAAACAAGCCGCCATGTGGTGCCATCAATTTAGCACCGACTGCCATAGAGATTGCGCCAGTTACCGCGCCGCCAACGATACAGCACGGCAGCACACGCATTGGGTCGCGAGCAGCAAACGGGATAGCCCCTTCGGTGATAAAGCACAGGCCAAGAACCATCGCTGCTTTGCCGCCTTCTTGCTGAGCTTTGTCGAATTTACGACGCGCAATAAATGTTGCCAGACCCATCGCCAATGGTGGCACCATACCTGCTGCCATAATGGCGGCCATCGGTGCGTAAGTTTGGGTGCTGAGTAACCCGACACCAAATGCGTAAGCCGCTTTGTTAACCGGCCCACCCATATCAGTACACATCATACCGCCAAGGATTGCGCCCAACAGTACCGCATTCGCAGTGCCCATAGTTTGCAGCCAGTGAGTCAGACCTTCGAGGATTTTCGAAACCGGCGTACCGATCAGATAAATCATCGCCAGACCCACAATCAGGCTTGAGAACAGTGGAATGATAAGGATTGGTTTTAATGCTTCCATGCTTGGTGGCAGTTTCAGCTTGGTGCTAATCATCTTAGCAACGTAGCCTGCGAGGAAGCCCGCAATAATCCCGCCGATAAAACCAGAACCGGTGCTAACGGCTAACATACCGCCGATAAGACCCGGCGTCAGACCTGGTCGGTCAGCGATAGAAAACGCAATGTAACCCGCCAGAACCGGCACCATCAACGCAAAGGCTGAACCACCGCCGATTTGCATCAGTGCCGCAGCCAATGTACCTGGTTCTTTAAATGCTTCGATACCAAAAGCGAACGACAGCGCGATACATAGACCGCCCGCGACCACCATCGGTAGCATGAAGGAAACACCGGTTAACAGATGGCGATAAGCACCTACCGACTCTTTTTTTCCTTCATTCGCGCTGGCTGCACTCTGCCCTGTCGCTGTAAAAGGCTTAGCCTCAACAACAGCTTTATCAAGCTCTTGTGCCGTTTTCTTCAGTGCCAGACCTGTTGAGGTGCGATACATCGGTTTTCCAGCAAATTTTGCCAGGTCAACTTCGATATCGGCCGCAACAATGACCAAATCGGCCTCAGCTACTTCTTCAGGGGTAATTGCATTACCTGCGCCAACCGAGCCGCGTGTTTCAACCTTTACCCACCAGCCACGTTTTTTCGCTTCGGTTTCAATGGCTTCAGCAGCCATAAAGGTATGCGCGACGCCTGTTGGGCAAGCAGTTACTGCAACAATGCGTTTTGGCCCTTTAGCCAGCTCGACAGGTGCAGCACTCGCTGGAGCGCTATAAGGTTTCGCTTTATCTTTCGCTTCACCTAAAAACAGTTCCGGGTGCTGAACTGCACGGTCGATATCACCCAGATATACCTTTTTGCCATTCAGCGAGCTATCGGCAGGAATAGCGGTTCCCACAACGATTGCCATTTCAGCATCGTTTGGATTGTCGATAATCTGCAAGCGCGCTTTTTGCGCGGCTGAACCCAGCAATGTTTTCGCGAGGTACGCACGAGCTTGCCCAAGACCTGGTTCTATAATCAGCAGCGTTTTCATAGTTCCTCTCCTGCTGTCAGTTAAATGGTTTCAGATCAACACGGGCCATCATAGCCGCCAGTTGAGTACGATCTGTAATTCCGACATTGCTCTGACTTACAGCCAGCGCAGCCACTGCCGTCGCTAAACGCAGGGTATGTTCGCTGGATTCACGCATTAACAGGCCGTAGATAAGCCCGCCGACCATGGAATCCCCCGCACCAACGGTACTGACGACTTCGCATACTGGCGGTTTCGCTATCCATTCACCCGATGCGTTAACCCAAAGTGCACCTTCGGCACCCAGAGAAATCACCACATGCGCAATTCCTTGCTCACGTAGCGCATGGGCTGCTTCAATCACATCTTTCATTTCTGGCAATTTGCGACCAGCCCAGATCTCCAGCTCGCGGCGGTTTGGTTTAACCAACCACGGTGCGGCTTTCAGACCTGCGACTAATGCTTCGCGGCTGCTGTCGAAAATGATGCATGGGCACTGGCTACGTAGACGCTTCATCCAGTCAGTGAAAGCATCAGGTGAAACGCCCGCAGGCAAGCTGCCACTAACACACACCATGTCAAACTGACCAAGCCAGCTCAGGGAATCAGCAACAAAACGCTCCCAATCTGCAGGCGTTACATCAAAGCCTGAGAAATTAAAGTCGGTAACTTCGCCATCTTTCTCAGTCAGTTTTACGTTGATGCGGGTTCGGCCTTGCACCACCTGAAAACGGTTGGCAATACCCAACTCGCTGAACAGTTGCTGAAAACCATCCTGGTTATCTTTTCCCAGGAATCCACCTACCGTGACATCGATGCCAAGGTCTTTAAGAACTTTAGCAACGTTAATCCCTTTACCGGCGGCATGCAGACCCGTAGTGCGCACGAGGTTAACTTCACCACGTTCAACTTCAGGGGTGTAACCGACCAGGTCGTAAGCCGGGTTTAACGTAATTGTTGCGACACGACGACTCATGCTGCCCCCTCACCAAGACCGGCAGCAACCGCTTCACCAATGGCTTTCAGCGCAAGTTCAGCATCCTCACCTACGGCCGTAAAGCGCAGGTGGTGGCCTTTTTTCACGCCCAGAGCGACGACTTTCATCAGGCTGCGACCATTGGCTGGCTTCCCGGTTCCATCAAGGTTTGTCACGGTAATCTCGCTATTAAATTGTTTAATGGTATTCACCAGCACCGTACCAGGACGGGCGTGTAGACCATGTTCATTGCGAATCTGGAAATCTGCACTCAGGCTATTTTGTTCAGCTGGGACATCAGTGGTCAGCAGCGTCAGCAACCCAGGTGCATCTGCGTTCAGCAAACGGTCAGCATTGTTGTTTATCAACATATCGCTCAGGCGATTGAGAACTTGTAAGGGTTGGTCGTCGGCCACTGCAACCGTCATCAACAGCGATACCGGTTGGCCGTCTGCTTCAAAAACTGATGCTGGGCGGCTGATTGCCACAGCACTCGCGAGGTTGCCTTCGGTGCTGTCGTTAAGCCAGATACCCTGCCCAAGATAGAGTGGTTTGCTGGAAACTACATGGCTTACAAAAGCAGAGTTGGCAGCACCCGCCTGTTTAATGCGCCCGGCATTTAATGCCTGAAGCGTCATCAGGTCGGTGGCGGTAACATCTAGCGCTAATAATGAGTTATCAAACAGCAAAGATGCCGATTGTTTTTCGCCCATCAGCAATGCGCGAAGCTCTTCTGCTGATGTCGCGGTTTTGAGTTGTTCAGCAACTTCGTCATCACTGAGCACATGTGTCAGCTGACGTAGTAAACCAAGGTGTTCGTCAGAACGAGCTGCAATGCCAATTACAACGTAAGCTTTCTGGCCCTCGCCCCATTCTATTCCTTGTGGAAATTGGAACACCTTAACGCCGGTTTTCAGTACCAAATCGCGGGTATCAGTAGTGCCATGTGGGATAGCAATACCGTTACCTAAGTAAGTGGAGGTTTGCAGCTCGCGAGCCAGCATGCCTTCTACATAGCCAATACTGACATTCCCTGCCTGCGCGAGCGCAGTGGCAACCAGACGTATGGCTTCTTCTTTATTTCCGGCACTAACGCCCGGATGAATATCCTGCACAGATAACTGGAACATGGTTCTCCTCTCCTGCTGAATTGAAACGATTCAGCTGCAATGAGAAAAAATGCGCCATCCCACTCCTGAAACTAAATAAGACGACGCTGAAACGTTTCAAGTAGTGTGGAGATCCTCCGCGATTCAGGCAAGATATGTTGTATTTTCGTTACCAGAATTTAGAGGTTACGCACATTTCCACTCCCATCTAAGCCGAAAAAGTGAGCAGTATCACGGTACGTTCAGCACACAATTTATAAGCATCAGCTTTTGCTGAACATAGCCAGGAACAGCGTTTTATCTTTTCGTGTCGCTTTTGATTTGAACAACTGTTTATTTCCAGGCAAGGCGCGTAAACTCCGCGCGTTCATTGACCAGCCGACACTGAGAGCATGCAAAACTCCCCCATAGCAGCAACACGCAAGCCCCTTGACTTAACTTCTTCAGCCTTTTTGATTGTAGCTTTTTTAACCGGAATTGCGGGGGCATTACAAACCCCAACTCTGAGCCTGTTTTTGACGGAAGAAGTCCATGTTCGTCCTGCGATGGTGGGTTTCTTTTTCACCGGTAGCGCCATCATCGGTATTTTGGTCAGCCAGTTTCTTGCGGGGCGTTCTGATAGGAAAGGCGATCGCAAATCGCTTATTTTTGTTTGCTGCTTGTTGGGTGCATTAGCCTGCGTGCTATTTGCCTGGAACCGTAACTATTTTGTGTTGCTGTTTGTCGGTGTTTTCCTCAGCAGCTTTGGCTCCACTGCCAACCCGCAGATGTTTGCCCTTGCGCGCGAACACGCTGACCGTACGGGCCGTGAAGCGGTGATGTTTAGCTCTATTTTGCGTGCGCAGGTCTCCCTTGCATGGGTTATTGGCCCGCCTATCGCCTACGCGCTGGCTTTAGGTTTTGGTTTTACCACCATGTATCTGAGCGCGGCCTTCGCATTTGTGGTTTGCAGCGTGATGGTACGGATGCTCCTGCCATCAATGCGTAAAGAGGTGGTAACTAAATCCACCACGCTTGAAGCTCCGCGCCGTAACCGTCGTGATGCCCTACTGCTATTCGTCGCCTGCACCATGATGTGGGGCTGTAACAGTCTCTACATTATTAATATGCCCCTTTACATCATTAATGAATTACATCTGCCGGAGAAGCTGGCAGGAGTGATGATGGGGACAGCAGCCGGGCTTGAGATCCCAACCATGCTTATCGCAGGCTATTACGCCAAACGTTTTGGTAAGCGTTTTCTAATGCGTATTGCGGGAGTCGCAGGTCTGCTGTTCTATATCGGTATGTTGACGTTACATAACGAATTCATGCTGCTGGGCCTACAACTGCTGAACGCTATTTTCATCGGCATTCTGGCGGGTATTGGGATGTTGTATTTTCAGGATTTAATGCCTGGACAGGCAGGAGCGGCTACCACGCTATATACCAATACGACGCGTGTCGGTTGGATTATTGCAGGCTCGATGGCCGGTGTAGTTGCAGAAATCTGGAACTACCACACGGTGTTTTATATCGCGCTGGGCATGATAGCCATCACCGCTTATTGCATGGTGAAAATTAAAGATATCTAGGGCGCAGTCGCAGCTTCCAGATAGATCAGGTAATCCATGGCCTGCTTGCGCGTGGTACCGCACATTTCCCGCGACGGTTGCAAGTTTGCGCAAACCTTTGGTCTTAGTGGTGAAAGAAAGATTTTACAGCGCATATCTGCGCCAAGCTGAACACATGGAGTATCAGCGGGCTTGCCATCTGGCATGCCAGGAATAGGACTTGATACAGAAGGCGCGGTACAACACGCGCCGCAATCGGGACGACAGTCCATCAACAATACTCCAGTGGGCTGACAAGGATCAGGACTCTAGCAGTAGCAGTGCGGCTTTACTACGTAGATTTATGCACTATCTGCAATGAAATCCGCTTGCCTGAAAGACGCCTCCCGAGTAATTTGACGCAATATTTTCGCTCCTCAATTTTTTACAGGAAACACCGATGCCAAGAGCTAATGAAATCAAAAAGGGTATGGTACTTAACTACAACGGCAAGCTGCTGATTGTTAAAGATATCGATATCCAGGCACCTAGCGCCCGTGGCGCAGCAACGCTTTATAAAATGCGTTTTTCTGATGTCCGTACTGGCCAGAAAGTTGAAGAGCGCTTCAAAGGTGATGATATTGTCGACACCATCACTCTGACCCGCCGTTACGTTGACTTCTCTTATATTGATGGCAACGAATACGTGTTCATGGATAAAGAAGATTACACCCCGTATATCTTCACCAAAGACCAAATTGAAGAAGAGCTGCAATTCATTCCAGAAGGTGGAATGCCGGACATGCAGGTTCTGACCTGGGATGGCCAATTGCTGGCGCTTGAACTGCCACAAACCGTGGATCTGGAAATTGTTGAAACCGCACCTGGCATTAAAGGCGCGTCAGCAAGCTCCCGTACTAAGCCTGCAACAATGTCGACTGGCCTGGTCATTCAGGTTCCTGAATATATGGTGACTGGTGAGAAGATCCGCATCCATATCGCAGAAAAGCGTTCTATGGGTCGTGCAGACTAATTTGTAGTCATGTCGGATGGCGCAGGCTTATCCGACCTACGAAAAGCAGTTGTATGGCGGATAAGCGATAGCGTCATCCACCAAAAAACTGCATAAAAAAACGCGCCAGAAGGCTAATGCCGGTCACTTAAGGTGACCGGCATTGTTTTTTAAGGGATATTTCGACCTTTTTTCTCTCACTTCCCTTGCATATTCACGCTCACGCCTCGAGGGGAGTTTTAGCATCGCTGCGTTGCTG